>DATFML010000414.1:0-12179 GCA_035266965.1 Gammaproteobacteria bacterium | reverse complement strand
CACGAAGCCGTAGACCAGGGCCACGATACCCGCGATCCAGAACACCCCAATGGGCGCCGCGCAACATCCGGCGCAGCCGTACCGGCATGCTGCGAACGGAGGGACCAGCAGGGTTAGTACGGTCTGTCTCATTGTTATACCCCTCCTGCCATACTCCTATCGGAGTAATAACATAAATAAAGGGATAGTAAAACGGTAAGCTTTTGCAAAGAGCGCCCCGGATCGGGGCATTCAGGGGGTGCGGCGGGCCTTGCGGAAGGGGACGACCCGGTTGCCGGGCGCCGGCGGTGCCGGATGGCCCGGGGCTTCAATGGACAGGATTTCCATGCAGGAGCCGTCATAGCTCCATGCGCACAGGGTGGCCATCTCGCTCAAGCCGTCCAAGGCGTCGCGCATGGTCAGTTCCAGCCGTTTCAGACGGTTGGAATCGATTTCTTCCGGTTCGAGGCGTGATGGCTGGGAGTTCATGATCCCCTCGGGAACGGCTCGGCGGCCGCGCGACCTCGGCGACCTTCTTCTCCCGGGTTGTCGGGACCGGCGGGGAAAACTTGAGCCAGGGTCTCCCTGATGAGGGCGGGGGCGCCGGGTGCGTTCAGCCGACAGGCCAAACGGCGCCATGGGAAGCGCTACGGACCCTCCGATGCACTGTAGCGCCAGCCCCGTCCGGAGGCCTCACGACAGGTTGCCCGGAGCGGGGACGGACCTCGGCGACGGCAAGGGGATGTCTACCCGCAGGACGAGCGCCCGGGGAAACCCTGCACGGGGCCTGAAGCGGCGCTCACGGCGCTGCAAAGGTTCCGGGAATGCTCACTGACGGCCTGTAAACGGCGCATCCGCGCCCCTTTGCGCCTTGTGAGCATCCCTTGACCGAGCTGTGCGGAGGTTTCCTAGCGCGGCAGGTCCGCCGGCAGGTGCGGCCGAATGGCCCGGATGACGGCCGCGAACACCTTCGGGTTGCCCGCCACCACATTGCCGCTGTCCATGAAGGCGTGCCCGCCGGTGAAGTCGCCGACAATGCCGCCCGCTTCCTGGATGAGCAGCGCGCCGGCCGCCATGTCCCAGGGTTTGAGGCCGATCTCCCAGAAGCCGTCGAGGCGGCCGGCGGCCACATAGGCCAGATCCAGGGCGGCGGCACCGGCTCTGCGGATGCCGGCGGTATCCATGAACAGGGTGCGGAACATGGCCAGGTAGGCGTCCAGGTATTCCTGCATCTTGAAGGGAAAGCCGGTCCCCAGCAGGGCGCCTTCCAGGCCCGTCAGCCGGCCGACCCGGATGCGTCGATTGTTGAGCTGGGCCCCGGATCCGCGGGTGGCGGTGAACAGTTCCTGGCGCAGCGGGTCGTACACCACCCCCTGTTCGAGGCGTCCCTGATGCCTGAGGGCGATGGAAACGGCGAACTGGGGAAAGCCATGGAGAAAGTTGGTGGTGCCGTCCAGGGGGTCGATGATCCAGCAGTAGTCGTCTCCCGCCTGGGTACCGCTCTCCTCGGCGAGAATCCCGTGGTCCGGGTAGGCCTTGCGCAGCACACGAATGATGGCCTGCTCGGCCTGCCGGTCCACTTCGGTGACGAAATCGTTGCGATGCTTCGACTTCACGGTCAACTGGTCCACACGGTCCAGATGACGCACGATGAGGTCGCCGGCGGTTCGGGCCGCGCGCACGGCAATGTTCAGCATGGGATGCATGGGGCGGAATTCCGGGGGTCGAGCCAACTGCCGGGGCACCGGTCAACAGGAGCCGGGCCGCTTGCGAGGCGCAAAGGATACCAGAGTACGAATGCCCGCGATACCGCCGCTGCGGCCTCAGGGCCCTGCCGTCTCAAGAGCTGCGATCTGCTGCCCGATGCACAGGGTGGATCCCGGGCCGAGGCTGTCCTGCCACCGGACCCGCTGCGGGCCGAACAACAGGATGACCGTGGAGCCCATGTTGAAACGACCCAGTTCGTCGCCCCGGTCCAACTGCACAGCGGGGCGTTCCTCGGTACGGTAGTCGTGAACGACCACCCGGCGGCCCCGGGGTGGGGTCACCACGCCGGCCCAGACTGTTTCGATGCAGGCCACGAAAATGGCGCCGACCAGCACCACGGCCATGGGGCCGGCTGCCGTGTCGAACAGTGCCGCGATCCGCTCGTTGCGCGCGAACAGATTGGGAATGGTGCGGGTGGTATGGGGCGCGACGCTGAACAGCCGACCGGGTACATATGTCGTCTCCAGCAGCCGTCCCGGAAAGGGCATGTGGATGCGGTGATAGTCCCTGGGCGACAGGTACAGGGTGGCAAAGCTGCCGCCCATGAACGGTGCGGCCCGGGCCGCGTCCCCGCCGAGCAGTTCCACCAGGGAGAAGTCCCTGCCCTTGGCCTGAAAAAGGCGCCCATCGCGGATGTCGCCCAACTGGCTGACGGCGCCGTCCACCGGACTGATCACCGCTTCGGGCGTGGCGGGCAACGGGCGCCTGTCCGGCCGCAGGGCCCGGGTGAAAAAGGCATTGAAGTCCGGGTAGTCCAGAGGGTCGTTCACCACCGCGTCGTCCATGTCCACCCGGTAACGGCCGACGAACCACCGGATCAGGGCATTCTTGATCAGGGGTGTGCGTACCCGCGTGGCTGCCAGCATCAACCGCGACAACAGGTGATGGGGCAGGGCGTACAGCGGCAGAGAGCGCAGGTAGTCGCCGGCGCCGGCGCGATCGGGCGGGTTCATCTCAATGATATGCCTGCGGGTGGCGGGACACGAAAAGCGAGCGGGTCATGGGAGCGCATTATTCCACAACCGCTGCCGCCGTTCATGTTTTCCCGGCCGCGACTGCGCCATAGGCGTGTGCGGCGATCATGGCTTATCATGGGCGCCATTTGATGGCACCGGATCGATGGACCATGGATCAGACCGAACAGACGCTGGGCACGCTGAGCACCGTGCGCGATTACATCCGCTGGGGCGCCAGCCGTTTCACGGAGGCCGGTCTGGTGTTCGGCCACGGTACGGACAACGCCCTGGACGAGGCCGCCTGGCTGGTGCTGCACGGCCTGCACCTGTCGCCGGGATTGCCGGACGCCTACCTCGACGCCGTGCTTACCGAGCCCGAACGGCGCGCTGTCCTCGATCTGTTGCTGCGGCGTATCGAACAGCGCCTGCCCGCTCCCTATCTGACCCACGAGGCGTGGTTCGCCGGGCTGCCCTTCTATGTGGACGAGCGCGTGCTGGTGCCCCGCTCGCCCATCGCCGAGCTCATCGAGGCGATGTTCGCGCCCTGGATCGAAGCGTCCCGCGTGAACCGGGTCCTGGACCTGTGCACCGGCAGCGGCTGCATTGCAGTGGCCTGTGCCTATGCGTTTCCCGCGGCCGAAGTGGATGCCGCCGACCTGTCGGCCGAGGCGTTGGAGGTGGCGCGGGAAAATATCCGGCGCCACAATCTGGAGGGCCGGGTGCAGGCCCTGCAGTCGGACCTCTTCGAGGGCCTGGCCGGGCGCCGCTACGATATCATCGTCAGCAATCCCCCGTACGTTTCGGCGCCGGAGATGAGTGCGCTGCCTGCGGAATACGGCCATGAGCCCGCCCTCGGACTGGCGGCCGGCGAGGAGGGCCTGGATCTGGTGATCCGGATCCTGGAGGGCGCCGCAGATCACCTGGAGGCGCACGGCATACTGGTGGTGGAGGTGGGCAACAGTGCGCCGGCCCTGGAGACCCGTTTTCCGGATGTGCCCTGGTTGTGGCTTGATTTCGAGCGCGGCGGCCAGGGTGTGTTTGTGCTGACCGCCGAGCAGGTCCAGGCCCATCGGCACGCCTTCGCCCAGGGGGGCTGACCTGGGGCCTGTTAACACTATAGGGCAGCGCCGATTCCTATGGCGTTGACAGGCCCCAGTTATGCATGCAGGAGAAGCGGATGATCAAACGACCGAAGACACCGGAGGCCTATGTCGAGCTGGTGCGCCAGGCGCTGTTCGAGGTGGAGGAGCTGCGCTATTCCGTGGAATTCGACATGGACTCCATGAGTGATGCCCTCGGCTTTCTCGACGAACTGGAGGCCGGAGTGCGCAATCTGTGGAGCAGCATGGAAAGCGGCAGCTACCAGTTCGATGACAGCGATCTGCCGTTCATGGCGCTGGTGGAGCGGACCCCCGACCGGCTGCTTCCGTTCAAATATCTGTTGCGGCAGATAAATGCCACCCACCGCCAAGGGTTGGATGTCGAGTAAAATTGACCTGCGTCATCGCGTCGGTTGAGGGCGACGGCTAGCATCCTCGCCCAACGGTAATGCCGAGGATGCCATGGACCAGAGTCTAGTATTCGATCGGGAGCTGATCCGCCGCTACGACACCAGCGGACCGCGCTACACCTCCTATCCCACTGCCGTGCAGTTCCATGAGGGCTTCGGTGAGGATCTGTATCGCAGCCTGGCGCTGGCCAGCAACCGGGAGCAGCCCCTGCGGCCCCTGTCGCTGTATTTCCACCTGCCGTTCTGCGACACGGTCTGCTTCTACTGCGCCTGCAACAAGATAATCACCAAGAATCGCAAGCGGGCGTCGCCCTATCTGCAGCGTCTTTTCCATGAAATCGAGCTGCAGTCCGCGTTGTTCGACGACGCCCGGGTGGTGGATCAGCTGCATTGGGGCGGCGGCACGCCGACCTTCATCAGCCATGATGAAATGCGCGAGCTGATGCGGGTGACCGGCGAGCATTTCCGGTTGCGCGACGACGACCAGGGTGAGTATTCCATCGAGATCGATCCCCGCGAGGTAAGCGCCGAGACCATCGCGCTGCTGCGGGAGCTGGGATTCAATCGTCTCAGTATCGGCGTGCAGGATTTCGATCCGCGCGTTCAGCGCGCGGTGAACCGCATCCAATCCGAGGCCCAGACCCGCCTCGCCGTCGACACCGCCCGCCGGCAGGGCTTCCGCTCGGTCAGCCTGGACCTCATGTACGGTCTGCCCCAACAGACACCCGCCAGCTTCGCGACCACCCTGGAACGGGTGCTGGCGCTGGCGCCGGACCGGCTTTCGGTCTTCAACTACGCGCATCTGCCCGCCCGCTTCAAGACCCAGCGCCAGATCGAGGAGGCGGAGCTGCCGTCGGCCCGGGACAAACTGGCGATACTCAAGCTTACCGTGGATGCGCTCACCTCCGCCGGCTATGTCTATATCGGCATGGATCATTTCGCACGCCCGGACGACGAGCTGGCGGTGGCGCAGCGCGAAGGCACCCTCTATCGCAATTTCCAGGGATACTCCACCCATGCGGACTGCGACCTGGTCGCCATGGGCATCACCGCGATCAGCAAGGTGGGGGACAGCTACAGCCAGAACGTGCGCACCCTGGACGAGTACTACGAGCGGCTGGATGCGGGTCGGCTGGGCGTGTTCCGGGGTGTGGAACTGAATGGCGACGATCGGCTGCGACGGGACGTCATCAACGGACTGATCTGCAATTTCCGGCTGGACTTCGCCGCCATCGAAGCCAAGCACGACATCTCCTTTCGCGACTACTTCGCCGAAGAGCGCGATGCACTGCTGGCCATGGAACAGGACGGGCTGCTCGCCATGGACGACGAGCGCATTCAGGTCATGCCTCGCGGTCGGCTGCTGATCCGCAACATCTGCATGGTGTTCGACCGCTACCTGCGTGCCGGCGGCGGCCAGCAGTTCTCAAAGGTGATCTGAACGGCGCGGCGGGCATTTGTCACCGGCCGCCGGCTGCGGTTGCCGATCTGCCGGCATCTCGGTACCGCGGTTACGGTACCGGGTGAGAAATGTGAGCTAGCGCTGGCGCCGGTAGATCAGCCCGGGGTTCAACAGCACTTCATTCTTCCCCAACTGGTCCAGGGGATAGCCGTCGTCCACGCTTTGTGCGATGCGGTCGAACACAAAGGTGCCCTCGGGATTGCTGATCGACTCGAAGATCGGCCGACCCATGTAGCTGCCGATGCGTGGCCCGTAGTATGCGTTGTCGGTGCTCACTGCCTGTCTCCTGGTGGTGCAAGGGGTGATTTCATCACCTACTGCTTCGACTATCGACCACGGCATTGCGTTCCTTAACCCGCATGTTCCACCCGCCGGTCGCAGGTTTGCCCGGGAGTGATTGACGCTACGGTCGGGCCTGGCAATGGGGACTGAACCGCTGAGTGAGCGGTTTGCATCCCGCCTGCGCCCTGTCCGGGCCCTGGCTGGGCCGGCCGCCCGTGTCCTGCGCCAGCCTCCCGGATGCTGATGCCATAGGCGGGTTAGGCAGGCACGACGACGGGCGGTGAACACGTTACAATGACCGCCATGTCGGGGAACACCATCGGAAAACTGTTTACGGTCACCAGCTTCGGCGAGAGTCACGGACCCGCCATCGGCTGCGTCGTGGACGGCTGTCCGCCGGGTCTGGCCCTCGATGTCGCCGACCTGCAGCACGACCTGGACCGGCGCAAGCCGGGCAAGAGCCGGCATACCACCCAGCGCCGGGAGGCCGATCAGGTTCAGATCCTGTCCGGGGTCTTCGAGGGGCACACCACGGGTACCCCCATCGGCCTGTTGATCCACAACACCGACCAGCGTTCCAAGGACTACTCGGAGATCATGGACCGGTTCCGTCCGGCCCACGCGGACTACACCTATCAACAGAAGTACGGGATCCGCGACTATCGGGGCGGGGGGCGCTCGTCGGCCCGGGAGACCGCCATGCGGGTGGCGGCGGGGGCCATTGCCAGGAAATACCTGCGCGAACGTCACGGGATCGCCATTCGGGGCTACCTCGCCCAACTGGGTCCCCTGCGCCTGGAACTCAAGGACTGGGAAGCCGTGGAGTGCAACCCGTTCTTCTGCCCGGATCCCGCCCGTGTGCCGGAGCTGGAGGCCTATATGGACGCGCTGCGCAAGGAAGGCAATTCGGTAGGTGCCCGCATCAATACGGTGGCCACGGGTATGCCGCCCGGCCTGGGAGAGCCGGTGTTCGACCGCCTGGACGCCGACATCGCCCATGCCATGATGGGTATCAATGCCGTGAAGGGCGTGGAGCTCGGGGCCGGTTTTGACTGCATCGCACAAAAGGGCAGCGAGCACCGCGACGACATCACCCCCGACGGCTTTGTGGGCAACAACGCCGGCGGCGTGCTGGGGGGTATCTCCTCCGGCCAGGACATCCTGGTGAGTATCGCCCTCAAGCCCACCTCCAGCATCCGCCTGCCCGGACGGTCCGTGGACCTGCAGGGACAGCCGGTGGAGGTGGTGACCAAGGGCCGGCACGACCCCTGCGTGGGCATTCGGGCGACGCCCATCGCCGAAGCCATGCTGGCCATCGTGTTAATGGATCACCTGCTCAGACACCGTGCCCAGAACATGGACGTCCATTCGCCGACACCGATCATTCCGGCCGGCAACTGAAAGCCGCCGCCGGTCCCGCGTTTGGCATCCCGCCTATATGCTGTTGCGCGTCCCACGCCGGCCTCCGGCCGCCGGGGGGAGTAGCTTCTGATGCCGACCTCCCGCGGCACCTACTGGCGCCTGTCCGGCTTCTATCTGTTCTATTTCGCGAGCCTCGGGGCGCTCATGCCCTACTGGGGTCTTTACCTGCAGTCGGCGGGGTTCGACGCGCCCCAGATCGGCAATCTGATGGCCATACTGATGGGCACCAAGATCGTGGCGCCCAATATCTGGGGCTGGATCGCCGATCACACCGGCCGGCGCATGGGCATCATCCGGGCGGCCACCCTGCTGGCGGCACTGGCCTTCGCAGGGGTGTTCTACAGCCACGGCTTCTGGTGGCTGGCGCTGACGATGATGGGGTTCAGTTTCTTCTGGAACGCGGCGCTGCCCCAGTTCGAAGCGACCACCATGAATCACCTGGGGGAGCACACCCACCGCTACAGCAGCATACGGCTGTGGGGCTCCATCGGGTTCATCGTGGCGGTAACGGCCCTGGGATGGGGGCTGGACCGCCAAGGGGCGTCGCTGCTTCCCGCCGTGGTGCTGGTCCTGTTCATCGGAATCTGGCTGGCCAGCCTGGCCGCGCCCGCCGACCACGGCCCGGCCGCGGTCCGCCATCATCTGCCCCTGCGGCGGGTGCTGGGCAGGCCGGAGGTGCTGGCGCTGCTGGCAGTGTGCTTTCTGGTGCAGGCCAGCCACGCTCCGTATTACACCTTCTTTACCATCTATCTCGGGGACCACGGCTATACCAAGACCGTCATCGGCCAGTTGTGGGCCCTGGGCGTGGCAGCGGAGATCGGCGTGTTTCTGGTGATGCACCGCTGGCTGCCACGCTTCGGTTCGCGACGATTGCTGCTGGCGAGTCTGGCCCTCACCACCCTGCGTTGGGTGCTGATCGCGGGCTTTCCCGATCATCTGATTCCCATTCTGGTCGCCCAGACCCTGCATGCGGCCAGTTTCGGGATGTACCACGCGGTGGCCATCGATCTGATCCACCACTTTTTCACCGGCCCCCACCAGGGGCGGGGCCAGGCGCTGTACAGCAGCGTCAGTTTCGGGGCGGGGGGGGCGGCCGGCAGTGCCGCCAGCGGCTACCTCTGGTCCAGCGCGGGGCCCCAATGGATGTTCCTGTGCGCCGCGGGCGTCAGTGCCCTTGCCTGGGTGGTTGCCTATCGGGGGCTGCGGGCCCGGCCCTGAGCGGGCGCCCGTGCCTTGGGGTGCACACTTCGATATACTCTTTTAATTTAACGACACTTTCGACGGGGTAAGTCCAGCGATGCCCGGCAAGACCCTCTACGACAAGATTTGGGATGCCCACGCGGTGCGCACCGAAGCGGACGGCACCACACTCCTTTATATCGACCGCCACCTGGTCCACGAGGTGACCTCGCCCCAGGCTTTCGAGGGTCTGCGGCTGGCGGGGCGCAAGCCCTGGCGCACCGATACCGTGCTGGCGGTGCCCGACCACAACGTACCGACCACCGATCGCCACCTGGGTATCGAGGATCCGGTATCCCGCGTACAGGTCCAGACCCTGGACAGCAACTGCGCCCAATACGGCATCACCGAATTCCACATGGACGACGCCCGTCAGGGCATCGTCCATGTGATCGGCCCCGAGCAGGGCGCGACCCTGCCGGGTATGACCATCGTGTGCGGGGATTCCCATACCTCCACCCACGGCGCCTTCGGGGCGCTGGCCTTCGGCATCGGCACCTCCGAAGTGGAGCATGTGCTGGCGACCCAGTGCCTGCTCCAGAGCAAGGCCCGCAACATGCTCGTGCAGGTCAACGGCGAGCCCGGGCCCGGCGTGACCGCCAAGGACATCGTGCTCGCCATCATCGGGGAAATCGGCACCGCGGGCGGCACCGGCCACACCATCGAATTCGCGGGCGAGGCCATCCGGTCCCTGTCCATGGAAGGGCGCATGACCGTCTGCAACATGGCCATCGAGGCCGGCGCCCGCGCCGGGCTCATCGCGGTGGATGAGACCACCATCGAGTACCTGCAGGATCGCCCCTTCGCCCCCAAAGGCGATCTCTGGGACCAGGCGGTGGCCGCGTGGTTCGACCTGCACAGCGACGACGATGCCCGCTTCGACCGGGTGGTGGAATTGGATGCCGCCGGCATCGTGCCCCAGGTGACCTGGGGGACCTCCCCGGAGATGGTGGCTCCGGTGGACGGGCGGGTGCCCGACCCCCGGGACGTGGCCGATCCGATCAAACAGGAAGCGATGGGCCGCGCCCTGGTGTATATGGGATTGGAGGCAGGCACCCCGATCACCCAAATCCGGCTGGACCGGGTGTTCATCGGCTCGTGCACCAATTCGCGCATCGAGGACCTGCGGGCCGCGGCGGAGGTCGCCAAAGGCCGGCGGGTGGCGTCCACCATCAAGCAGGCATTGGTGGTGCCCGGATCCGGGTTGGTGAAGCGCCAGGCCGAGGCCGAGGGGCTGGACGCCATCTTCAAGGCGGCCGGCTTCGAGTGGCGCGAGCCCGGCTGTTCCATGTGCCTGGCCATGAATGCCGACCGGCTGGAGCCCGGCGAGCGCTGCGCTTCCACCTCCAACCGCAACTTCGAGGGCCGGCAGGGGCAGGGCGGTCGAACCCATCTGGTGAGCCCGGCCATGGCGGCGGCGGCAGCGGTAAGCGGCCATTTCGTCGATCTGCGGGACCTGCCGGCAGCGGCCGGCGAGCGCTCCGCAGTCTGAAGTTTCCGGCAGTGACGTTCTGGCTGTGTCTCCGCAGCCAGCCAATCTTCGAGTGCTTCCCAGTCAGGTGCTGCAGTGGACAAATTCGAAACCTTCAGTGGGCTGGTGATGCCGTTGGACCGCGCCAACGTGGATACCGACGCCATCATTCCCAAGCAGTTCCTCAAGTCGGTGCGGCGCACCGGGTTCGGCCCCAATCTGTTCGACGAATGGCGCTACCTGGACCACGGCGAGCCGGACCAGGACAACAGCCGGCGGCCGCTGAATCCGGATTTCGTGCTCAACGCGTCCCGCTATGCAGGCGCCGAGATTCTGCTGGCCCGTGACAATTTCGGCTGCGGCTCGTCCCGCGAACATGCCGTGTGGGCGCTGCAGGACTATGGCTTTCGGGTGGTGATCGCACCCAGCTTCGCGGACATCTTCTACAACAACTGCTTCAAGAACGGCGTGCTGCCCATCCGGCTCGGTGCCGACGAGGTGGACCGCCTGTTTCAGCAGGTGCAGGCGGGCCCCGGCTATCGCCTGACCGTGGATCTGCAGGCCCAGACGGTCACCACGCCGGGCGGCGAGGCGTACGCGTTCGAGGTGGACGCCTTCCGCAAGCATTGCCTGCTGAACGGCCTGGATGACATCGCCCTGACCCTGCAGCATGCCGACGACATCCGCAGCTACGAGGAACGGCGGCGCCGGGAGGCGCCCTGGCTGTTCTGATCATTTTCCAGACAAACAATCCAGTGATTTGATATGACCAAGAAAATACTGATTCTCCCCGGCGACGGCATCGGTCCGGAAATCATTGCCGAAGCCCGCAAGGTGCTGGAGCGGCTGCGCACCGACTTCGGCCTCGACGTGGCGCTGGAAGAGGCTCTGGTGGGCGGCACCGCCTACGATGCCACCGGCACGCCGCTGCCCGAACAGACCCTGGAGCAGGCCCGCGCCGCCGATGCCGTGCTGCTGGGTGCCGTCGGGGGCGAGAAATGGGATTCCCTGGAGCGCTCCCTGCGTCCGGAGCGGGGGCTGCTCGGATTGCGCGCCGGGCTCGGGCTGTTCGCCAATCTGCGCCCCGCCATCCTCTATCCTCAGCTGGCCGGCGCCTCCACGCTCAAGCCGGAAGTGGTGTCCGGGCTGGACATCATGATCGTGCGGGAACTGACCGGCGGGATCTACTTCGGGGAGCCGCGGGGCGAGCGCACCCGTGAAGACGGACAGCGGGAGGGCTTCAATACCCTGGTCTATAGCGAGTCGGAAATCGAGCGTATCGGCCGGGTGGGGTTCGAGGCCGCCCGCAAGCGCGCCGGTCGTCTGTGCTCGGTGGACAAGGCCAATGTACTGGAAACCAGTGGCGTGTGGCGTGACGTCATGACGCGGCTGGGCGCGGAATACCCCGATGTGGAGCTCAGCCACATGTACGTGGACAACGCGGCCATGCAGCTGGTGCGGGCCCCCAAGCAGTTCGACGTGATGGTCACCGGCAATATGTTCGGCGACATCCTGTCCGACGAGGCCGCCATGCTGACCGGCTCCATCGGCATGCTGCCGTCGGCTTCCCTGGATGCCGACGGCCGGGGCATGTACGAGCCCATTCATGGTTCGGCCCCCGACATCGCCGGTCGTGGCGTCGCCAACCCGCTGGCCACCATTCTGTCGGTGGCCATGCTGCTGCGCTACAGTCTCCACGAGGCGGACCATGCCGGCCGTATCGAACGGGCCGTGGAGCGGGTCCTGGATGACGGGCTGCGTACGGCGGACATCGCCGCTGACGGGGAGAAGGTGGTCGGCACCCGGGAGATGGGGGATGCGGTGACCGCCGCCCTGGCCGGCGACTGATTGCGCGGAATGTGAAGCCCTGGGCATTTTTTTCCAGGCGAAACAGGCAGAATCCACAATTGTGAGGTCAAGTTTTCATGAGCAGGCAATTCGATGTGGCGGTGGTGGGAGCCACCGGTGCAGTGGGCGAAGTGATGTTGGAGATCCTGGCCGAGCGCAATTTCCCGGTGGGCAACGTGTACCCGCTGGCGAGCAGCCGCTCCGCCGGCAACCAGGTTTCGTTCAAGGGCAGGCAGCTGACCA
>DATFML010000413.1:0-3084 GCA_035266965.1 Gammaproteobacteria bacterium | reverse complement strand
TGCACCGACGGCGGTAAAAGGTAATCGGTCTCGCGGTCTATCGGTCGAAAGCGGCTCATGCAACCAGGCTCCAAGGGCAACACTCGCATTTTACCGCGAGAAGTGTGGAAAGTCCGACAGGCTCCTAGGCGCTCTCTGCCGTATCCGGTACCTCATCGGTCTGCTGTTGGGCCCGTCGCGGACTGAGATAGCTGTAGATCACCGGCACGATGTACAGGGAGAACAACGCCCCCACCGACAGTCCGGTGACGATCACCAGCCCCATGGCGAAGCGACTCGATGCGCCGGCGCCACCCGCGAACACCAGCGGCATGGCACCGAACACCATGGCGGCGGTGGTCATCAGAATGGGCCGCAGGCGGATACTGGACGCCCTTTCCACGGCCGCGCGAATATCCAGACCATCCTGCTTCTGGGCGTTGTTGGCGAACTGCACGATCAGGATCCCCTGCTTGGTGATCAGGCCGATCAGGGCGACCATGCCGACCTCGGTGTAGATGTTCAGGGTCGTGAAACCCAGGAACAGGAACACCAGGGCTCCCCAGATCGACATGGGTACGGTGATCAGCACCACCAGCGGATCGCGGAAGCTTTCGAACTGGGCGGCCAGCAGCAGGTAGACCAGCACGATGGCCAGGGCGAAGGTCACCATCATGGTGTGGCCCTGGCGCATGAACTGTCTCGACTGGCTGGCGTAGTTGACGCCGAAGCCGCTCGGAAACAGCTTGTGCGCCGTGCTCCTCAGGTAATCCAACGCCTCACCCAGGGTCACGCCGGGCGCCAGGGTTCCCTGGATGGTGGCCGCGTTGAGCTGCTGGAACTGGGGCAGGAATTCCGGCTCCACCTGGCTGTGCAGCGACAGCACGGTGGACAGCGGCACCAGCCGGCCCGAGTGGGTGCGCACGTAGTCGTGCAGCAGGCTCTGGGGGCGGCTCCGGAAGCGGATGGGAAGCTGGGGAATCACCCGATAGCTGCGCCCCGACATATTGAAGTAGTTGATGTAGTTGCCGCTCAGCAACGGCGCCAGATTGCGGCCGATATCGCGCATGCTGAGTCCGAGGTCGGCGGCGATGGCCCGATGGATGTGGACCACGGTCTGGGGCTTGTCAAAACGCAGGTTCTTCTTCAGAAACCCGAACAGGCCACTGTGCATGCCTTTGCCGATCAGCTCACCCGCCACCTTGTCCAGCTTCCTGTAGCCGCCGCTGGAAGTCACCACGAACTGCACGGGCAGCCCGCCCGATGAACCGGGCAGCGATGGCTTGGCGAAGGCCACCGCGTTCATCCCGGTTATCTGGCTGAGCCTGCCCTGGGCGGCGTTCAGCAACTGGGTCTGGCTCTTGGCGCGTTGATCCCAGGGCACCAGGTTCATGCCGGCCACCATGCCGTTGGTGCCGCCGCCATTGAGAGTGAAGCCGTTGATCTGAAATATCGCCTGAGTCTGGGGGTAGCTCTTGAATATGTGATAGACCTGTCGCCCGTAGTGGTTCAGGTAGTGAACGGTGGCGGTGGGCGGCGCGGTACCGCTCATCAGCACCAGACCTTGATCTTCGGTGGGCGCCAGGGCCGACGAGGTGTCCTGGAACAGAAACGGGATGGCAATGAGGATGGCCGCCGCGAACAGCAGGGCCACCGGGCGGTAATCCAGCACCGCGCGCAGCGAGCGATCGTAGGCGCTGCGCAGACGATCGAAGGTCTCATCGAGAAAGTGCGCCAGCCCGTGTCCCTTGGTGGGGCGCAACGCCTTCGAGCTGAGCATGGGCGACAGCGTCAACGCCACCACCATGGAGACGATGACCGCCGCCACCAGGGTGAAGGCGAACTGCGTAAAGAGGCTGCCGGTAAGTCCGCCCTCGAAACCGATGGGCGCGAACACCGCGGCCAGTGTGGTGGACATGACGATGATGGGCGTCGCCAGCTCCCGCGCACCCTTGATGGCTGCATTGAAGCGGGTCTCCCCCAGCTCGATATGGCGGTGAATGTTCTCCACCACGATGATGGCGTCGTCCACCACCAGGCCGATGGCCAGCACCACGGCGAGCAGGGTCAGCAGGTTGATGCTGAAGCCGAACACCTCCATGACCAGCCCGCCGCCGATGATGGAAAGCGGTATGGCCACGGCGGGAATCAGCAGTGAGCGCAGCGAGCCCAGGAACAGGTAGATGACCAGCACGACCACCACCAGCGTGATGGCCACGGTGGTGAGCACATCGTTGATGGACTGCTGGATATAGATGCTCGCATCGTAGGGTGTGGCAAGATGAAGCCCCGGCGGCAGCTTCGATTGAAGCTGATCCATGACCTTGTGCACCCCGCGGGCCACCGACAGCGAATTGGCGTCCGGCGCCGGCCGCACACCGATGAAGGTTGCCGGTTTGCCATCGAAGAACACGTCCTGATCGTAACGCTCGGCGCCCAGCTGCACCCTGGCCACCTCACCCAGGCGCACCAGCGTGTTGCCGGTATGGCGCACCACCAGATGTTTGAATTGCTTCGCGCTGTGAAGCACCGTGGTGGCGACTAGGCCGACCTCCTTGTTCTTCGACTTCGAACGCCCCACCGCCGATACATAACTGTTGGACTCCAGCGCCTGCACCACCTGGTCAGGTGTCACTTTCAGCGCGGCCATCCGGTCCGGATTGAGCCACACGCGCATGGCGAACTTGTTGCCGCCCAGACCCACACCGGAGGGCAGAATCTGCGCCTGGCCCACCCCTTTGACACCCTGCACCTGGGGCTGGGCCACCCGCAGCAGATAGTCGTTGATCTGCTGCTGGAAGAGGGTCGAGCTGTAGAACGCCAAATACATCAGGTCGGTGTGCTGACCGACCGTTTCGTTGATCACCGGTGCCTGGCTCTTGCTCGGCAGCTCGTTGCGGACTTCGTTCACTTTGGATGTGATCTGGGTCAGCGCGTTGTTGGGGCTGTAGTTGAGCTTCATGTGCACCGTGATGGTGGACTTGCCCTCGGCGCTGGTGGAAGTGAGGTAGTCGATGCCGGGAGCGCGGGCCACGGCGGCCTGCAGAGTGGACGTCACGAAGCCCTGCACCGTCTTGGCGCTGGCACCCGGATAGGCGGTCTCGA
>DATFML010000412.1:0-7268 GCA_035266965.1 Gammaproteobacteria bacterium | reverse complement strand
AGCGTTCGCGAAATCAACCGGGCCCTGCAGATACAGCTGCCCACCACGGGTCCCAAGACCCTCAACGGCCTGATACTGGAATACATGGAAACCATACCGGAGCCGGGCACCAGCCTGCTGCTCAGTGGCTACCCCGTGGATATCGTCCAGACCAAGGACAACGCCGTAAAGACGGTGCGCCTGCACCCGGCACTGCACCGCACCCCGCCCGAAAGCCCGCCCCCCTGACTGCCCGGACACGCCGCGTTCAGCCTGGTTTCAGCCGACGTTGAGAAACTGCTTTCATCACGGGAGCAGCCAATGCTCCGTCACGATGGAAACAGGAGAACGCAGCGATGAAGCGCAACAGGACTCGTAATCTGGTGGCTGCCGCGGTACTGGCCGCGATCAGCGGGGCCGTGTGGGCCGGCCCCGGCGGTGGCGGCATGGGTGGTGGCGCCATGGGCGCAGCCCCTCAAAGCGGCGGTGCAACCACCGAGCGGGTGCAGACGCAGCGGTCGGACCAGGATCGCGACCAGGAACGCTACCGCGATTCGGACGCCGAGCGCGACAGCGCCAAGGCCAAGTCCAAAGCCTACGGCGATGAAACCGGCCGCGGCGACCTGGAACAGGAGCGTGCCCGCACGCAGGACAGGATCATGGACCAGAGTGGCGGCGGGCAGTCCCAGCAGCGGGACCGAACCATGCAGCAGGACCGGGACAAAGCCGGAACGGACGTCGATGACCGGGGGGCCCGCAAACGCTGGTGGTGGCCGTTCGGCGACTGACTTTCACCCTTTGCTACGGTGTGCGGCCCCGCACCGGGGCCGCCGCCGACGGCAGGTGTCACAGACCCACGACGGTACCGCCGGAACACCATCGCCGGCGGGCCCATGGGCTTTGCATACCCCCGCGCTTCCAGTAAAGTCCTGTAGCAGGGATAAACCAGCAGGGAAGGAAGCCAACGCGTATTCAGGGGGCCGAGTGCAGGACCATGAAAAAGGTCTATACCGCCGAAAACATCATGATGGTGGGCCACCTGAAGAACGTGCTTGAAGGCCATGGCATCGACTGCCTGATCAAGAATCAATATCTTTCGGGGGGCGCGGGCGAATTACCCCCTATCAACATCTGGCCCGAAATCTGGGTCACCGAAGATGCGGACTGCGATCGGGCCCGGGAAATCATCGAGGACCAGCTCAGGCCTGTGGAAAGCGACCAGAGCCCCTGGACCTGTCCGCACTGCGGAGAAGTCATCGAGCCCCAGTTCGCGGTGTGCTGGAAGTGCGGCGCCCTGAGGCCCTTCGGCCGGGACGAGGGCTGATGTTCGAACTGCATCCCCAACTGGACCGGGACTGCATCGCTATCGGCGATTTTCCGCTTTCCCGGCTGCTGCTCATGGACGATGCCAACTACCCCTGGCTTATCCTGGTGCCCCGACGGGACGGCATACGCGAAATATATCAGCTGAGCCGTAACGACCAGCTGCGGCTGATCCGTGAATCCTCATACCTGGCGCGGCAGCTCAAGGAAGGCCTGCATGCCGACAAGATCAACATCGCGGCGTTGGGTAACCAGGTAGCCCAGTTGCACATTCACCACGTGGTGCGCTACGAGAACGACCCTGCCTGGCCGCAGCCGGTGTGGGGCGCCGCACCGCGGCGGCCCTACACGCCGCAGGTGCTGACCACCATGCAGGACACCCTGTACGCCCTGCTCACCGAGAATTTCAACCTGCTCTGAGCCCGGTCACACCCGCTCGATGCGGTTGTGCTCCAGCAAGTGGTCAAGCCACAAGTCCGTCAGGCGTTCCTGCAACCGGTTCTGCACCAGCCGTTCGTCCAGATTGTCCAGGTCCACGATCTCCAGCGGTTCGTCCTGCCAGGAACAGGCGAACACCGCCTTGGTGCGCTCGCCGGTGGCCGGATCGATCTGCCACTGCAGACACTGGGAACATACGCCCTTGAGCATGCACTGCATGGGACCGCTGATGGATGCAATGGTGCGCGGCTCCCGTGCGAATGCCGACCGCAGCTCCCCATAGCGCAAGTCCCGCATGGTACGCACCAGATCGGGGCTGCCGATGAACATCACCCGGTCAATGGAATCGAGTGAAGTCACCTCGCCCAGGTCGCCGCGACTGTAGGCCCGCACCACGTCGTCCAGAGAACCCACGGCGCTGCGGTCCTGCGGGCGACGGGTCTGGATCGCCTCACCGGCGCGGGCCACCCAGACGATCATGTCCGTGGCCGCTTCCAGCTCCTCCCGACAGAAGACTTCGTCGGCGCACGGGAAGGCACCGATGAACACGACGCGATTGCCCTGCGCCCGCATGGCGGGGCCGGTACCCAACACATGAGCGACACCGCGCCGGCTGCCCACCACCAGCACGGTCTCGCCGCCTTCGGGGATGCTGGTACGCACCCCGGTCGGCCCCATCAGCGCCACCGGGTCACCTTCGCGAAGCATGGCGCAGATACGCGAGCTGGCGCCCGCCTCCTTGATCAGCAGCGAGACGGTGCCCTTGTCGGGATCCACGCCCGCGCCGGTCATGGCCAGCGCCTCGGTCTGCATGGGGGTGCCGCCGATGGTGGGCGCCTGGGTTTCGAAGTTCTGCAGCCGGAAGAACTGACCGGGCCGGAAACGCCGGGCGGCCAGCGGCGCACGCACCCGCAGTTCCACCATCGAAGGGCTGCGTCGCACCACCTGCTCGACACGGGCCTGCAGCAGATCGTCCATACGGCGCCGGAAGCGCTGGTACTCGGCGGGGTCGCCCACGGCCTGTGCATGCTCGCCCATCTGTGCGATGACGTGGGGATAGGTGCGGGTCGCCGAAGCGATCGCCTTCACCACACTGCCATGGAAGGCCGGATGGGTATCTCCCAGATAGCTGACCCGCTTGTCCTCGTGCTGATAGGACGTGAAAGGCCCGAACTGCTCCACCTTGCAGTGGGCGGCCTCGGGCACCGGTTTGAAATCGCCGTCCTGCTGGTCATGGGGCAGGTAGAACTGATGGGCCCGCACGAAGTGGCCACGGTGTTCGAATTCATAGGCGGTGTTGGGCCGGGCGCCGGTCGCCACCAGAATGGCGCGCGCGGGCAGCACGACCTCCTCGCCGGTGCTGCGCCAGCGGCCTTCCTCGTCCCGGGCGCGCCGCTCGCACAGCAGCGCATCCACATGCCCGTGGCGGTCCAGACGGGCGGCCTTGGGATTGAGGCATTCGGCGTAGAAGATGCCTTCCTCCAGGGCCTTGACGAGCTCCTCATGGTTGCGCACATAGGCGGGCGACTCGTCCATGGCGCGCCGGTAGGCAATGGTCACCCCGCCCCACTCGCGGATCAGGCCCAGGAAATCCGGCTCGCGCCCCTCCTCCGCGGCCCGTGCGCGCTCGGCCCGCACCAGGCGGCCATGTTCCAGGAACTCATCGAGCACCTCTTCGGAGGCCTCGTCCAGGCGTGCCCGCACATGATCTTCGCCGTAACCGGCCACCAGGGTTTCGAAGCGCCGCAGCGTCTTCTCCACCTGCACGATGTAGTAGGCCTGGGCCTCGGTGGCGGTGTCCACGCCCGTCAGTCCGCCGCCCACCACCACCGCCGGCAGCCGCAGCTGCAGGTTGGTGAGGCTGTCGGCCTTGGCGGCGCCGGTGAGCTGCAGGGCCATCAGGAAATCGTTGGCCTGGCGCATGCCCGGAGCCAGGCTGCCGGGGATGGGCAACGCCTGGGGCAGGCCCGCACCGACCGCAATGGAAAGGTGGTCGAAGCCCAGGGCCCAGGCTTCCTCCACCGTGACCGTGCCGCCGAAACGCACACCGCCGAAGGCCTGAAACAGGGGCCGACGGGCCAGGGACAGGTACACCAGCTTGAGGAAGTTCTTGTCCCAGCGCACCGTGATGCCGTATTCGGCCACGCCTCCGAAACCGGTCATCACCCGACTGTCCAGATCCTCCACCAGCTCCGAGTAGTTGCGGATGGGCCGCTCCAGCAGCCCGCGGGGCAGGGGCTCGATCTTCAGACCGTCGGTGCCCACCACCGCACAGCCCTCCATCAGCAGATGGTGAGCCAGGGTCAACCCCGCCGGCCCCATCCCGCTGATCAGCACCTTGCGGCCGTTGTAGGGCTTGGGCGCCCACTGGCGCCGACGCAGCGGATTCCAGCGGATGAGCAGATCGTAGATTTCCACGCCCCAGGGCAGGTCCAGCACGTCGGTAAGAATGCGGGTTTCAGTCTGGGGAATGTCGACCGGATCCTGCTTCTGATAGATACAGCCCTTCATGCAGTCGTTGCAGATGCGATGGCCGGTGATGGCACACATGGGATTGTCCACGGTGATCATCGCCAGCGCCGCGATGGTCTGCCCGCGGCCCTTGAGCACATGCATCTCGGAAATCTTCTCCTCCAGGGGGCAGCCGGTGAGGGTCACACCCAGCGGGTTCTCCTTCAGCCCCTGGCCGGGATCGCCCTTCTTCTCGGGAAAGCCCTTGGAGCAGAAATCGCCATCATGATCGTGGCAGTAGATGCAGTAGTGCACTTCGCTCAGGACGTCGCGCAGGGCCATTCTGGAATCGGTGAGCTTGAATCCGTCCCGTGTCCGGTGGTTGGCAGGCGGCCCTTCAAGCCGCCCCACCGGGTCGTCCTGAACCGGCACCAGGGTCACCAGTCGGCTGTAGTCCAGCAGCTCGGGAAGTCGGAAGCTCGGCCAGCCCCTAACGAGCGTCTGTCCCTCGGGAGTGTTGCGCGCCTGCATGCACCAGCGGGTCAGGGTGTCGATGGCCTCTTTGTTGGCCGCGGCGTCTTCCAGCAACTGCACGCCATAGCGGGCGATGGCCAGCTCACGGTCCGGCCCGGACAGGCCGGCACGCGCCACTGCCGCATCGACGCGGGCGTCGAGCTCCGCAAACGATTGCAGGCTGTCCGGATCGACACGCAACCGCCGCGCCCGGCGCTGGACGTACTGCTTCTTGAAGTGGAATATCGGATCGTGTGACAGGGTCGCCCGGGCCGACGCTTCCAGTTCTGCTTCGACCCCGAACAGCTCCGCAATGAACGCCTCCAGAACCGGCGCGCAGGCCAGCAGGAGCTCGCTCACTTCCCCGGCGCTGAACTCACGCTCGCCGTCCCGATAGGCCAGCAGAGTCTCCTGCCACGCCGGCTCCAGGTCTTGCAGGCGGGACATGAACTGCTGGTCGAGTCGCTGCAGACCCTCGGGGCTGAACAGGTCGTTGAATGCGATATCGTCGAGCTTCAGGGTCGGTTGAGTCATAGGAGGATTTTTGTGCCGCTCACTGGTAGAGACCCTGCTGGCAGGGGCATGAAACTGCGCATTCTACCTACACGTCATCGTAATTGCATGATTTACCCTGTCTTATCAGGGTTTGAGCCATTCCGTCGGGAATGGTTCGACCACCCCCGGGCCTGCAAACGCAGCAATGCCGACCGCTGCAACGGCGCTCACGGGGTAGCCAACGTGCTCGGAATGCTCATTTACGGCCAGTAAACGGCGCTTCCTCACCCCTCTGCGCCTGGTGATCATCCACTTGATCGACCTGTACGGAGGCTCCCTGGCGGCGGGCCGAACACCGTCAGTCGTCGTCCTGTCGACGACCTGAAGCGAACAGCGTATCGATATCCAACCACAGGCCGTTGGCGGTCACCAGATCCTGCACACTGGCCAGATGCCGTTCACGGAAGGCTTCCCGTGCCGGTGCGTCAAGACGTTCGACGAACCCGCGGAAGCCGGTATTCCAGACCACTTCCCACCATTCTTCCACACCCGACAAATGGTAGCCCAGCGACTCACGCTCGACCCGCACGTCCACGAAGCCCGCCCCTTCCAGCAGCTGGCGGCAATCCTGTTCAGCGGACAGCCTCAACCACGGGAACGAGCGCCGACCCTCCGGGAAGTCCACGCCGTTGGCCTGCAACTGGGCACGCAGGATCTCGGCCATGGGCTGAAACGCATCCGGTCCGAAACAGGTGAACAGCGCCCTCCCGCCGGGCTTGAGAACGCGCCGCCACTGGGTGAGGGCGTGATGCATGTCGTCCAGGAAGAACACCCCGAACGAGCTGCACACAGCATCGAAATAGGCGGAACGGAATTCCGGCGCTTCGGCATCCATCCAATGAAAATCGACGTTCGTCAGGCCCATCTTGCGAGCGTTGAACTGGGCCTTGTCCAGCATGCCTTCAGACAGGTCGATTCCCGTGACACGGCCGCCGGGAGCAAGCGCCTGGGCGGCTGCAGTGGCCACCGCACCGGTACCGGTGGCGACATCCAGCAACTTCTCGCCCGGCCGCAGCGCCATACGCTGCACGAGCCGGTCTGCGCAGAACGGAAAAAAGCGCAGGGCGGCGCAGTCATAGTGGGGCGCCAGCTCATCGAAAAGCGCCGTCAACCGGCGTTTGTTTTCGTCGAGCGCCGCGCTGTCCTGAGGTACGTGGGACATTGTCATGTTTACGCGTCGGTCCTTTTCCGGCCCATGCCGACGTCCTGCGGCGGCGGCACCGGGTCCAACCTGGCGACTGGCGATTGACCCGCAAGGCCCGCAGCCGCAAGGAAGCGTGTCGAGAGGATACCCGGGGTACCGAGTCCGCCCCGCTTCGTTCTCGGGACGTGTGACCGGCAACCGGCCGGGTTCACCGCAGGCACGCCGCGTATCCGATGGCGCGCCCAGGAATGCAAATAGGAAGTATTCAGCCTTTCAGACTTTACCGCGAAAGCGGCTGACTGACAACGTAGCACCCGCAGGGGTTGGCACCGGCTATCCCGCCTCCCCAACCGTGGACCGTATGGAAATACCGCAAATGCAACGGTAAAGTGGTGTGTGGTTCAGTAAGTACCCCTCCGTGTCGACCATGAGGCCGCCGACGATGCCCCAATCCAAGATAATGTTGGACGAGTCCGAGATTCCCACCCACTGGTACAACGTCATCGCGGACATGCCCACGCCGCCCTCCCCGCCTCTGGGTCCCGACGGCAAACCGGTGGGTCCCGACGCGCTGGCGGCCATCTTTCCGGAGGCGCTGATCGCCCAGGAAGTCTCGGGCGACCGCTGGATCGCGATCCCCGAGGAGGTGCGGGAAATCTACCGTCTGTGGCGCCCTTCCCCCCTGTTCCGGGCCCATCGACTCGAACAGGTGCTGGGCACACCCGCCAAGATCTACTACAAGTACGAGGGCGTCAGCCCCGCCGGCTCCCACAAGCCCAACACCGCCGTCGCCCAGGCCTACTACAACCGGGAAGCGGGCATCCGGCGTCTGAGCACCGAGACGGGCGCCGGCCAGTGGGGCTCG
>DATFML010000411.1:0-3923 GCA_035266965.1 Gammaproteobacteria bacterium | reverse complement strand
GCCGTCACCGAGTCGTGGACGTTGATCATGCCGTACACATGCCGGAAGTCGTTGCCCACCGTGCGCGCGGCGCGCCGCAGGGTGTCGTAGTTGGGCCCGTAGATGCGTGCCACCACCTGGGAACGGGTCGGCGGCCCCGGCGGCACCAGGAACAGCATGACGTGGGTATGAGGAAATTGCGCCCGCACTGCCTTGAGGGCCTTCCAGACCTGGTGGCCGACCACCGCCGTGTGGGGGCGGTCGTCCTTGGGCGCCAGGTTCACCACGATCTGGGCGATGTTGCCGCCGCGCATCATTTCGTCGCCCCGCACCATGCCGGCGAAGCTCAGGGGACCGGTGCGGCCGATATAGCCCACCACATGGGTCACGTAGCGATTGGCGGCGGCCACGCGGGCCACCGCCGATGCGATGCGGTCGGTGGCGGGCAGGGCCGTGCCGGCCGGCGCTTCGATCTGCAAAGTGAAGGTGCTGACGTTGCCTTCGGGAAGCATCTTGAGGCTCACGCCGAGCAGGCTCTCCGGACCGTTCATGCCGGCCGGGCGTATGAACTGCCACAGGGGCATGAGCAGTGAACCCACCAGCAGCAGTGCAACCACCGCGAAGAATATATTGCGTTTGGCGGCGCTGGCCTGCAGCGGCGTGAATACCGCCAGGTACATGCGCCGCAGCGGATCCCGTGGTTGGATGTCCTCCTCCTCCAGGGAGGGGCGTTCCCGTGCCTCGCGCTGGGCGGCCTTGCTGCGCAGCCAGCGACGGGCGATATAGGGCACCACGATATAGGCCAGTATCAGCGATGCGACCATGGCGATCGGGACGTTGATCGGAATGGGCCGCATGAACGGACCCATCATCCCGGTCACGAACAGCATGGGAATGAAGGCCAGAATCACCGCCAGGGTGGCGATGTTGGTGGGATTGCCGATCTCGTTGGTGGCTTCGACGATAAGGTGGCCGAAGTCCTTCGCCGAACGCACGTGGTGCATGTGGCGATGTATGTTCTCGATCACCACGATGCCGGCGTCCACCAGCAGGCCCAGGGACAGGATCAGGGCGAACAGAGTGATGCGGTTGATGGTCTGGCCCACCGCCATGCCCACCCCGAGCACTACGAACAGGGTGAGCGGAACCAGCAGGGTGACGATGACCGCCTCGCGCCAGCCCAGGAAGAAGAACAGGATCACCAGCACCACCGCCACTGCGATGCCGAGATGTTCGATGAGGGTGTTGACCGCTTCGTTGGCGCGCTGGCCGTAGTCGCGGGTCACGGTCAGGTGGACACCGGCCGGCAGCGCCTCGCGCTTGAGGGTGCCTAGCTTGGCCAGCACGGCATCGGCGACGGTCACCGAGTTGGTGCCGGGGCGCTTGCCGATGGTGAGGGTGACCGCGTTGTGCGGATCGAATCCCTGGGCATGCCCGGCGGCGCCCTGGGCGATCCAGGCCCGCTGCTGCCTGTTGCGCGGACCCTGAACGATGGTGGCCACGTCCTTGAGGAACACGGGGCGCTTGTCCTGCACGCCCACGATGATGCGGCCCAGGTTGCGCACCGATCCGAAGGTGGCGTTCACCCGCAGGGGGATGCGCTGGTTGTCCTGCTCCAGATGTCCGCCCGGCACAATGACGTTGGAGCCTTTGAGCACGCCCAGCAGATGGTCCAGGGAAATGCCGCTGCTGGACAGCCGCTGCGGGTTTACCAGAATTTTCAGTGCCTGGGGCTCGGCACCGATCACGGTGCTCAGACCCACGTCAGGCACGCTGTGCAGGCGGGTCAGAAAGTGCTCGGCCACCTGGCGCAGCTGAGAGCCGCCAAGCTGGCTGGAACTGAGGGTCAGCGCCATGATCGGCACGTCGTTGATGCCGATGCTCTTGACCAACGGCTGGCGGGTACCGGGGGGCAGCCGGTCCATGTTGCGCTGCAGCTCGTTGTACAGGTACATGAGGCTGGAGGTCTCGTTGGCGCCCACGTGGAACTCGACCGTCACCACGCCCATGTCGTCGGCGGCATAGCCGTACACATGTTTCACCCCGCGCAGGGATGACATCAGTTCCTCGAGCGGCTCCACCACCTGCTTCTGAATCTGCGTTGGGCTGTTTCCGGGGCGCGCGACGATGATCTCGGCGGCCGGAACCACGATCTCCGGGTTGTACAGGCGGGGCGTGAGCAGTATGGCCATCACGCCGAACAGGGTGATGGCCAGCATGATCAACGGCGTAATCTTGGTCTCGAGGAAAGACCGTGCCAGGCGTCCCCCCGAGTTCAGGGGCTGTTCGTCGGGCGCGCTCATGGATGTCCTCCGCCGATCGCCTCCACCTTCACGCCGTTGGCCAGTTCTCCCTCGCTCTTGACGACGACCTCATCGCCCGGAAACAGGCCGCTGAGGACCACCCTGCCGTGGTCCCGCCGCTGGCCCGGAGTGATCATGCGAAATTCGGCTTCGCCGTTGCTGTCGACGACGAATACTCCGGTGATGCCGGCCCGCTCCCGGATGGCCGCCGCGGGTATCACGATGGCCTGCTGTTGCTTCACCGGCACCAGCACCTGGGCGTACTCGCCGCCCTGGGCTTTGCTGTCCGCGGGCAGCAGCAACTTGACGGTGTGGGTGTGGGTCATGGGGTTGGAGGCGGCCACCAGCCGCTGCACGGTGGCCTGCACCCGGTGGGACTGCTGGTTCGGCCCCAGGTAGGTCACCGGAATTTTTTCGCCCAGCTTGAGCGGGTAGTAGGCGGCGTCGTCCAGCTCGGTCTTGACCTGCAGCTGCTTGGGGTTGTAGAGCACCATGAGCTCGTTGCCGGGGCCCACAAGCTGGCCGTTGTGCACCTTCTTGGAGAAGATGACCCCGTCGAACGGCGCGCGCACTTTGGCGTAGCCCACCTGACTCTGTGCCTTCTGCAACGCCGCCTGGGCGGCCTGATAGTCGCTGCGGGCCGCCTGGTAGGCGAGTTGCACCTGTTCGTAGCGCTGTTTGGGGACGGCGCCTTCCTTGTACAGCGCCTTGAAGCGATCGTAGTTCTGCTTGGCGGTGTGCAACGCCGAGCGTGCCTTGGCGAGTTGGGCGCGGGCCTGATGCACGCCGGCCGCCACTGCGACCGGGTTGACCGTCAACAGCAGCTGGCCCTTGTCCACCGACTGCCCCTCGTGAACCTTGATGTCCTGCACATAACCGCTCATGCGGGAGGCGACCTGCACGTACTCGGCGGGGATTACGGTGCCCGGATAGCTGGCGTAGATCTCAACGGGCCGGCGTTTGACCGTCACCGTGTGGGCCTTGACGGCGTCGGCCCTGGCGAGGGTCGGGAGCAGCGCACCCAGCGCCATGCCCGCAATGACGAGACGCTTCCACATGACGGTGTTCCTCACGGCTGGCTGTTGGTTGCGGCCAAGTGGATGGTGGCCGGATCCAGGTGTCCCACGGCGAGCAGCAGCCCCGCACGGGCCATCACGTCCTGATAGCGCGCGGCGACCAGATCGGCCCGCGCCTTGTGCAGCTGCGTCTGCGCCCCGAGCAGTTCGGTGAAGGTGGAAATGCCCTGGGCATAGCGCAGCTTCGCGAGGCGCGCCGCCTCTGCGGCTTCGTGCACCGCCGCCTGTTTGACCTGCATGCGTGTGGCCGCCAGGTGTACGTCCTGGCGCGCTTCCTCCACCTGAAGCCTCAGCTTGTCCTGGGCCTGGCGCAGGTCCGCCTGACGTTCGATGACCTGGGCCTGGGCCCGATCCATGGCGCCACCGCGGGTACCGAAGTCGAGCAGCTTCCAGCTGAGCACACCGGCCACCGTATAGGAGGGATGGGCAAGGCTCACGCTGCGATCGTTCCATTCGCGGGAGACCATGACGTTGAAATGGGGCAGATAGCCCGCGCGTGCCTGGGTGACGCCGTCCTGGGCGGCCCGCAGCCTTGAGTCGAGGGCCTGCAGCCCCGGGTTGGTGC
>DATFML010000410.1:0-12596 GCA_035266965.1 Gammaproteobacteria bacterium | reverse complement strand
CATTCCCCGGCCTGCAGAGCCGGCAGGATCCGCCGGGCCAGGTGCTCGGCGCGGGCGGCAAACATCAGCAGCAGTTCGCAGTCCGAGTTCATGCCCCGGTAGTCCGGAGCCAGCAGCAGGCCGCGAATGGCCTCGGCCAGGGGCGTGCCGCCGGGCTCGCGGGTCATCACCACAGGATGACCGGCGGCCTCGATGCGTTCACGCAGATACTCCATGTTGGTGGTCTTTCCCACCCCTTCGCCGCCTTCGACGGTGATGAACCTACCGGGAACCGCCACCTTCGGCCTCCTTAGGCACTTTGACATCTTCGTGAAGCTGGTAGCGACGCACGGCCGCGTCGTGCTGGGCGAGCGTGCGGGAGAAATGATGATGACCGTCCCCGCGGGCCACGAAATACAGACTGTCCCCCGGCGCCGGATGCAGAACGGCATGAATGGAATCGCCGCTGGGCAGGGCGATCGGCGTCGGCGGCAGACCGTAGCGCGTATAGGTATTGTAGGGCGTGTCCTTGCGCAGGTCGCTGGCGTGCAGCCGCCCCTTGAAGTGGGGACCCAGCCCGTAGATGACCGTCGGATCGGTCTGCAGGCGCATGCCCTTCTTCAGACGTCGGATGAACACACCCGCGATGCGCGGGCGCTCCGCTTCGACCGCCGTTTCCTTCTCCACGATGGACGCCAGGATCAATGCCTGATAAGGCGTCTTCAGGGGCAGTCCCGAGGCGCGGTTCTGCCACTCGGCCTTCAGCCGCCGGGCCATCATGCGATACGCCCTTTGCAGAAAGGCCACATCCGTCGTGCCGCGGGGGAAATAATAGGTGTCCGGATAGAACCGGCCCTGGGGCCCCTCGCCGGGGTGGCCCAGGCGGGCCATGATCTGCCCACCGGTCAGGCCTTGCAGAGTATGGGTCAGATCGGGGTCCGCCCGCACGGCGGCCATGACTTCCCGGAAGGTCCAGCCTTCCACCAGGGTGAGCGAATGCTGGATGACGCGGCCGTCCACCAGCATCCGCAGCAGATCGGCCGGGCGCATCTGAGGGGTGAGGCGGTACTCGCCGGCCTGTATCCGGGCCGCATAGCCGGCGTCGCGGCCCATCCAGACCAGGAAACGCGGATGGGACACGATCCCGCGGCGGGCCAGGTCCCGGGCCAACTCGTGCAGAGAGGTCCCGGGGGAAACGTCGTAGACCATGCCTTTGGGAGGCACCGACAGGGGCGTGTGCACAAAGCTGCGGTAGCTCATGATCAGCCACCCGCCACCGAAGCTGGCCAGCAGGACCAGCACGCCGAGGACCCGGAACAGCAGGTCCACCCGATGCCTCGGTGAAGACGATTCGCCGTTGCTGGCGCGCCTTACCATAGCTGTGCAGCGGACGGCCCCGCGGCATCCTGCATGAGCGCCTCGCTCAGACGCCGGGTCAAGGGACCGGCCGACCAGCGCCGCTCTTCCAGCGCGTTGACCGGCCACACGCCGATGATGCTGTTGGTGACAAACACCTCCTGGGCGCGCCCGATATCGGCCATCTCCAACACCGCCTCCCGACAGGGTATACCCATGACTTGCGCCAGTTCCATGATCCGAGCCCGGATGATGCCAGCGACCCCGCAGGTTGACAAATGAGGGGTCTGCAACACCCCGTCGGTCACCACGAACAGATTGCTCATGGTGCCTTCCACCGGGCGGCCATCGGTATCGAGCATGATTCCTTCAGCCACTTCCGGATCGTCCCATTCGGCACGGGCCAGCACCTGTTCCAACCGGTTCAGATGCTTGATGCCGGCGAGTGCGGCGGCGCCACCGAGACGCTGGCGGCAGATGCGCACCCGGACCCCGTTTGTGCGCCACGATTGCGGATGGTCGGGCCAGGGATGGAGGGAGACGATGCGAGTCGGCGTGGGCCGCTCCGGGGGGCGGTAGCCGCGTCCGCCCACCCCGCGGGTAATCACCAGCTTGAGCACGCCCCGGGTGCACCGGCGGGCGAGTTCCTGCCCCTCACGGCACAGTACCTCGGGGTCGGGCTCCGGAATGGCGAGTCGGCGGCAGTCCCGACGCAGGCGGTCCAGGTGGCGCTCCCGGTACAGGAGCCTGCCCGCCGCCACAGCCACGGTCTCGAACAGTCCGTCTCCATACTGCAGACCGCGGTCGAAAACCGAAACTTGATCGGCTGCGACGCCGTTGATCAGGCAGTGAACATGACGGTCATCGGCCATGGGAAGACTCCCCCGGCCCGGCAATGGCCAAGGGCGCGACGGGGTCGGGAAACAGATCGGACCGCGCGGGCCCCGGCGACCCCTGGCGGAGTGCGCGGACGCTCAGGTCAATCGACGCAGCACCAGCGTACCGTTGGTGCCGCCGAATCCGAAGGAGTTCGACATGGCGATTTCGATCTTCAGGTCGCGCGCCGTGTTGGGCACGTAATCGAGATCGCAATCGGGATCGGCATTGTCCAGATTGATGGTGGGCGGCGCGACCTGATCGCGGATAGCCAGAGCCGTGAACACGGCTTCCACGCCGCCGGCCGCACCAAGCAGGTGTCCGGTCATGGATTTGGTGGAGCTGACCGCCAGCTTGTAGGCATGGTCGCCGAAACACGCCTTGATGGCCTGAGTCTCGGCCTTGTCGCCGGCCGGCGTGGAGGTGCCGTGGCCGTTGATGTAGTCCACGTCGGCCGCGTTGAGGCCGGCATCGGACAGCGCGGCCTGCATGCACTGCACGGCGCCTTCGCCGCCTTCCCGCGGCTGGGTCATGTGGTAGGCATCGCCACTCATGCCGAACCCGGCCACCTCGGCATAGATAGTCGCGCCGCGGCGCCTGGCGTGTTCGTATTCCTCCAGCACCACCACGCCGGCGCCGTCGCTGAGCACGAACCCGTCCCGGTCCCGGTCCCAGGGCCGGCTCGCCGCCTGGGCATCATCGTTGCGGGTGGACAACGCCCGGGCCGCCGCGAACCCGCCCAGGCCCGTGGGCGTGGTCGCAAACTCCGAACCGCCGGCGATCATCACGTCGGCATCGTTGTAGGCGATGATACGGGCGGCGTCGCCGATGCTGTGGGTGCCGGTGGCACAGGCCGTGACCAGCGAAATATTCGGCCCCCGCATGCCGTACATGATGGACAGATTGCCGGAAATCATGTTGACGATGCTGCTGGGCACGAAGAAAGGCGATATCTTGCGAGGACCGCCGTCGAGAAACGCCTTGTAGCCCTTCTCGATACTGGAAATGCCCCCAATCCCCGAACCGATGGACACGCCCATGCGGGCCGCGTTCTCGTCGGTCACTTCCAGGCCGGCGTCGCGGATGGCCTGGCAGGCCGCCGCAATACCATAGTGGATGAAAGGATCCATCTTGCGGGCTTCTTTGGGCGAAATGTATTCGCTCACATCGAAGTCGCGGACGACGCCCCCGAAGCGCACCGGAAATGCGGACACATCGAACTGGGTAATGGGGCCGATACCGCTGTTGCCCGCAACGATGTTGTCCCACGCTTCTTTCACGCTGAGTCCTACCGGCGAGACGATTCCCAGTCCGGTGATGACGACGCGTCGCTTAGACAAGGGCCTGTCCTCTATCGATTGGTCACCGCATGGCAACCGATAGTCGAAAAGAAAAGGCCGCAACCACGGCGTGGCAGCGGCGGCCTTGTTGCAATGGATTCAATCAGCCCTGATGGGCGTTGATGTAATCGATCGCCTGCTGCACAGTGGTGATCTTTTCGGCCTCTTCATCGGGAATTTCGCATTCGAATTCCTCTTCCAGGGCCATCACCAGTTCGACCGTATCAAGGGAGTCAGCGCCGAGATCGTCCACGAAAGAGGACTCGGTGGTGACTTCTTCTTCCTTCACCCCGAGCTGCTCAACAACGATCTTCTTGACGCGTTCTTCAACGGTACTCATGATAAATGTTTCCTCCCAACGAGAAGTCGCGCAGCCTGCGCTGCGGGCGGTATTGTAGTGAAAACAGGTTTGTCAATCCAGCGCAAACCTTCACCGATCCCCTGAGCGGGGTGCCGTGAGCCGGCATTATAGACAACCTCCATCCATTTCCCATTCCCTGCAAATTCAGATTATTGAATCCGCCATGGCGGATTTCGCGCCAATCCGGTGCACCCGGCGTCAGGACATGTGCATGCCACCGTTCACATTGATCGTTTCGCCGGTGATATACGCCGCTTCCGCGGAAGCGAGAAACGCCACCGCCCAGGCGATGTCCTGCGGGTCTCCCAGCCGACCCAGCGGAATCTGATCGAGCAGCTGTTCACGCTGCTGCTCGCCCAGCGCCCGCGTCATGTCCGTGTCAATGAATCCGGGCGCCACCGTATTGACGGTAATGCCTCGCGAACCCACTTCCCGGGCCAGGGACTTTGAAAACCCGATCATTCCCGCCTTCGCCGCCGCATAGTTGGACTGCCCGGGATTTCCCGTCAGCCCGACCACCGAAGCGATGTTGATGATACGCCCATGACGGGCCTTCATCATGCCCCGCAGACACCCTTTGCTGAGTCGATAGATCGAGGTGAGATTGGTGTCGAGCACGCTCGACCACTCCTCCTCCTTCATGCGCATGAGCAGATTGTCGCGGGTGATCCCGGCGTTGTTCACCAGCACCGTCGGCGCACCGAAATCGGCCTCGACGCCTTTAAGGAGTGCATCGACGGAATCGGCATCGGCCACGTTCAGCACCCGTCCCGTCCCCCGCACATCGGCCGCTGCGAGTGCATCGGCGATGGCCTGCGCACCGGCTTCGGTGGTGGCGGTGCCGATCACCGTCGCGCCGCGCCTGCCCAGCTCGTGGGCGATGGCCTGGCCGATCCCCCGGCTGGCGCCGGTAACCAGGGCAATCTCCTTATCCAGCGACATGGACTTCTCCCAGCTGATCCTGCACTGCGGCGAGACCCTGCGCCAGGGTATCGGGATCGTACACCGCCAACGCGGTCATGCTCCTGTCGATGCGTTTGCACAAACCGGTGAGCACCTTGCCGGGGCCGGCCTCGACAAGGGTGGTGACGCCGTGGCGCGCCATGGCCTGTACCGTTTCCACCCAGCGCACCGGGCTGAAAAGCTGCATGGCGAGTGCGTTGCGAATGGAAGTCGGGTCCTCATAGCTGGCCACATCAACGTTGTGCAGCACGGGGATGGCGGGCCGGCCGAAACCGACCGTATCCAGGGTATGGGCGTAGGCGTCGGCGGCCCGGCGCATGAGTATGCAATGGGATGGCACGCTCACCGGCAGGGTTACCGCGCGCTTGGCGCCGGCAGCCTTGGCCTTCTCGATGGCACGCTGCACGGCGGCCGCATGGCCGGCGATCACCACCTGACCCGGCGCGTTGAAGTTCACCGCAGCCACGACTTCCGAACCGGCCGCTTCGGCGCAGGCCCGCTTCACCGCCGCATCATCCAGTCCCAGCACCGCCGCCATGGCACCGGTTCCCGCGGGGACCGCCTCCTGCATGCGCCGGCCCCGCTCGGCGACCAGGGCGACACCCGCGGCCAGATCCAGCGAACCCGAGCACACCAGGGCGGTGTATTCGCCCAGACTGTGTCCGGCCATGACCGCCGGCAGCGGCCCGCCGCCGGCGCACCAGGCCCGCCATACCGCAACCCCCGCGGCCAGCATCGCCGGTTGCGTGCGATCGGTACGGTTCAATTCCTGCTCGGGGCCGCCCTCCACCAGTTTCCAGAGGTCGTAACCCAACGCATCCGAAGCTTCGTCGAAGGTATCGCCCACCTCCCGAAAACGCTGCCCCAGGGCGTGCAGCATGCCCACCGCCTGGGAGCCCTGGCCGGGAAATATCACCCCCAACTGCGTGCTCACTACCCGTCGTTCACTCGCGCTCATGAATAGCCCGCTTCTCAATGTGTTCGACCGACATCAATACTTCAGCAGTGCCGATCCCCAGGTGAAACCGCCGCCGAACGCCTCCATCAACAGCGTTTCGCCACGCCGGATCCGGCCGTCCCGTACCGCGGCATCGAGCGCCAGGGGAACGGATGCGGCCGACGTATTGCCGTGTTCGTCGACGGTGACCACAACACGGTCCATAGGCATCTTCAGCTTGCGGGCGGTCGCTTTGATGATCCGGATATTCGCCTGATGGGGGATCAACCAATCCACGTCGGATTTCTTCAGGCGATTGGCCTGCAGTGTCTCGTCGACGATCCGTCCGAGCGTGTTGACGGCCATTTTGAAGACTTCGTTGCCCTTCATCTGCATGTAGGCCCGACCCTGCTGAACCAGGTCGTAACCTTGCGAGATGCCGGACGGCACCGTCAACAGGTGCTCATAGCTGCCGTCGGCATGCAGGTGGGTGGACAGGATACCGGGCTCGGTGCTGGCCTCCAGCACCACCGCCCCGGCGCCGTCGCCGAACAGCACGCAGGTGGAGCGGTCCGACCAGTCCACGATGCGGGACAGGGTCTCGGCGCCCACCACCAGCGCGCAGGTCGCACTGCGGCTGCGGATGAACTTGTCCGCTACCCCGAGGGCGTATACAAATCCGGTACATACGGCCTGCAGGTCGAAAGCCGCACAACCATGAATATCCAGACGCTGCTGGAGCAGACAGGCGGTGCTCGGAAACACACGGTCCGGTGTGGTGGTGGCCACGATCACCAGGTCCACATCCCGCGGGCTGCGGCCGGCCGCTTCCAGCGCACGCCGCGCCGCCAGTTCGGCCAGATCGCAGGTCGTCTGACCTTGGTCGGCGATATGCCGCTTGCGGATACCGGTGCGCTCGCGAATCCATTCGTCGGAGGTCTCGACCATCTCCTCCAGATCGCGGTTGCTGAGCACCTTCTCCGGAAGATAGCTGCCCGTGCCTGTGATGCGCGCGTAGGTCAAACCGCTTGCCTTTCGGTGAGTAGAGCTTCCAATTTGTTGTCGATGCGCTCAGGCAGCGCCTTCTGCGCTTCCAGAATCGCCACCTCGATGGCATTGGCAAACGCCACCGCGTCCGCACCGCCATGGCTCTTGATCACGATGCCCCGCAGGCCGAGCAGGCTGGCACCGTTGTAGCGACGCGGATCGATCCGGCGGCGGAATGCGTTGAGCACCGGCAGCGCGACGGCGCCGGCCGCGCGGGTCAAAACGTTACGGGTGAATTCGCGCTTCATATAGTGGGTCACCATCTTGGCAACCCCTTCGCTGGTCTTCAGCGCCACGTTGCCCACGAATCCGTCGCACACCGCCACGTCCACTCCACCCTTGTAGACGTCGTCGCCTTCCACGAACCCGATGTAGTTCAGGGAACTGCTGCCCAGCAGACGAGCCGCTTCCTTGACCTGATCGTTCCCCTTGATTTCTTCCTCGCCGATGTTGATCAGGCCGACCCGGGGGCGCTCGAGACCGTCCGCAGCGCTTGCCAGCACCGAACCCATCACGGCGAACTGAAACAGATGCTCGGCGCTGCAGTCCACGTTGGCGCCCAGATCCAGCATCCAGGTGTGACCTTCGATGGAGGGGATGGCCGTGATGATGGCGGGACGGTCGATGCCGGGAAGTGTCTTCAGCACGTAGCGCGCGGTGGCCATCAGGGCACCGGTATTGCCGGCGCTGACACAGGCCTGGGCCTGCTCTTCCTTGACCAGGTTGATCGCCACGCGCATCGAAGAATCCTTCTTGAAGCGCAGTGCCTGGGAAGGCAGTTCCCCCATTTCGACCTGCTGGGAGGCGTGTCGGATCTCAAGATTCTGTGTTGCATGCCCGGCGCCGGCGACCATTTCCGTCAGCCGGTCCTGATCGCCGACCAGCAACAGACGAACGTCATCGCGCCGCCCCAGAATATTCAGGGCGGCGGCTATCACCACGTCGGGACCGCTATCGCCGCCCATGGCGTCCAGGGCGATGGTCAGTTTCCCGTTCATGGGAACGCGAATCGGTGGACAATCACCGGCGGAATGTCAGAAAACGGAAGCGCAGGCTAGCGACCGGTCCGGCGTCCGCTGCCCGCGGCCGTCCGGAACGTCCGGTCTCAGTCTTCTTCCCGGGACAGGACCTTGCGGCCACGGTAGTAGCCATCCGGGCTGATGTGGTGGCGCAGGTGAGTCTCGCCGGTGGTCGGCTCGACCGACAGGGCGCGGGCCTTCAACCCGTCGTGGGCCCGACGCATGCCGCGCTTGGCGCGAGTCTTTCGGTTCTGTTGAACTGCCATAGTCAATTAACTCCTAAAACGACATTCAAGAACGACGCTTCAAATCCGCCAGCACCGTGAACGGGTTGTCCCGCGTTTCCTCGACGGCGCCTTCTTCAGACTCAATCACGCGACATTCGCCGGCGTCGCTGTGTCTGGGCACGACCGGTAACGCCAGCAGCAATTCGTCCTCGACGACCTCGGACAAGGCCACTTGGCCCTCTCCGACCACCAGCGGTTCATAGCCCTCGGGCAACCGTTGCGCCTCGTCAAGCCCTTCCACCAGCCCGAGCTGCACATCGATATCCACCACCAGCGCCATGGGCTCCAGGCAACGCTGACATTGCAGCGTGAGCTCGCCCTGGATGCGGCCGCGCAGGTACCGCACCCGCTGGTCGTCGGTGCCGAGGCGCAGGTCGACGGCGACCTCTCCGCTGCTGTCCAGCAGCGCTTCCGCAAGGCGGGGCATTCCAGCCAACGCCAGCCGACCGGCGAAATGTGCGCCGGTGCGGGCCAACGCCATGGCGGCGATATGATCCGGCAACATAAGCTGTCAATTTTAGCCTGCGATGTCCCGGCTGTCAAAACAGAAGAATCCTAAAATGCCCGCTCGGCCAGACAGTTATTGACAAGCCCCGGTGCTTTCCGTAGAAGGTCTCAGAGTCGGGGTGGCCGGGCCGGTCGGCACGCCCCTGCGTTGGCCGGCCACCGCCAATCACCCTGCACGCTGGAATCCGCCCGTTGATCAAGAAGCTGCTCATTGCAAACCGGGGAGAGATCGCGGTCCGGATCGTCCGTGCCTGCGCGGAAATGGGCATTACCTCCGTGGCCATCTATACCGATGCGGACCGCCATGCCCTGCACGTGCGCAAGGCCGACGAAGCCTACAATATCGGGCCCGACTCGGTGGCCGGGTACCTGAATGCGCACCGGATTGTAAACCTCGCCACCGCCACCGGCTGTGACGCACTTCACCCCGGCTACGGGTTTCTGTCCGAAAACCCCCTGCTGGCGGAAATCTGCGAGCGCCGCGGTATTCTGTTCGTGGGGCCCAGCGCCGCCGTCATCCGGCGCATGGGAGACAAGACCGAGGCACGCCGCTGCATGCAGAACGCCGGCGTGCCGGTGGTGCCCGGCAGCGAAGGCAATGTCCCGGACGTGGACACGGCCGTGAAGCTGGCCGACTCCATCGGCTACCCGGTCATGCTCAAAGCCACCTCCGGCGGCGGCGGACGCGGGATCCGGCGCTGCGATTCGGCCGCCGAGCTGCGCCGCCAGTTCGACCGGGTGCTGTCGGAAGCCACCAAGGCGTTCGGCAGTGCCGATGTGTTCGTGGAAAAGTGCGTGGAGCATCCGCGCCACATCGAAGTGCAGATCCTGGCCGACAGCCACGGCAACGTGATCCACCTGCTGGAACGGGACTGCTCCATACAGAGACGCCACCAGAAACTCATCGAGATCGCCCCCTCGCCCCAGCTCAACGACGAGCAGCGCGCCCTGATCGGCGACTACGCGGTGCGCGCCGCCCGCCAGGTGGGCTACGTGAACGCGGGCACGGTGGAATTTCTGATGGACCACGACCAGCGCTTCTACTTCATGGAGATGAACACCCGGCTGCAGGTGGAGCATCCGGTTACCGAAGAAATCACCGGCGTGGACATCGTCCAGGAACAGATCCGCATTGCGGCTGGCATGCACCTGCAGTTTCGCCAGGACGACATCAGACGCCGCGGTTTCGCCATGGAATTTCGCATCAATGCCGAGGACCCGAAGAACGACTTCCTGCCCAGCTTCGGGCGCATCACCCGCTACTTCGCACCCGGGGGACCCGGCGTGCGAACCGATGCCGCGATCTATACGGGCTATCCCATTCCTCCCTATTACGATTCCATGTGTGCGAAACTCATCGTATGGGCGAGAACCTGGGATGAGCTGCTCAACCGCGCGCATCGGGCTCTGCTCGACATGGCGGTATACGGGGTCAAGACCACCATCCCCTACTACCTGCAGATACTGGACGTACCGGAATTCCGCGCGGGCAGATTCGACACCGGCTTCGTGGAGGAACATCCTGAGCTGGTGAACTATGCCACCAGCCGCCCGACCCAGGAGATGGCTGCCGTGATCGCCGCCTCCCTGGCGGCACACATGGGGCTCTGAGGCGCGGTGCCCGCCAGACCCTGTGGACCGGCGATTCTGATTAGAATAGCGGCCTGACCGCCCAACACAGTACGAGATCGCGCCATGTCCAAGGTCCACATCACCGATGTCATACTGCGTGACGCCCATCAGTCGCTGATCGCCACGCGCATGCGCACCGAGGACATGCTGCCCATCTGCGACCGTCTGGATCAGATGGGGTACTGGTCCCTGGAAGTCTGGGGCGGCGCCACCTTCGACGCCTGTCTGCGATACCTCAAGGAGGACCCCTGGGAGCGGCTGCGTTCGCTGCGCAAGGCACTGCCCAACACCCGGCTGCAGATGCTGCTGCGGGGCCAGAACCTGCTCGGCTACCGCCACTACTCCGATGACGTGGCACGCGCGTTCGTGGCCCGCGCCGCCGACAACGGCATCGACGTGTTCCGCATCTTCGATGCGCTCAACGACACGCGCAACCTGCGCACCAGCATCGAGGCGGTCAAAGCCGTGGGCAAACACGCCCAGGGGGCCATCTCCTACACCACCAGCCCGGTGCACGGCATCCCCCAGTTTGTCGCCATGGCCAGGGAAATGCAGGCCATGGGCTGCGACAGCATCGCCATCAAGGACATGGCCGGGCTGCTCACGCCCCATGTCACCGCCGACCTGGTCCGCAACCTGGTACAGGCGCTGAAGGTTCCGGTGCATCTGCATATGCATGCCACCGCCGGCGTCGCCGAGATGTGCCATCTCAAGGCCATCGAAAACGGCTGTCGCCACATCGACACGGCCATTTCCGCGTTCGCCGGCGGCGCCAGCCACGCTCCCACCGAAAGCATGGTGGCCGCCCTCCGGGGTACCGACTACGACACGGGACTCGATCTGCAGCAGCTCCAGCAGATCGGCTTCTATTTCCGCGAGGTGCGCAAGAAGTATCACCAGTTTGAAAGCGAGTTCACCGGACTGGACACCCGGGTGCAGATCTATCAGGTGCCCGGCGGCATGATCTCGAATCTGTATACCCAACTGCGCGAGCAGGGCGCCTTGCAGCGCATGACCGAAGTGCTGGAGGAAATCCCGCGGGTCCGCGAGGACCTGGGCTATCCGCCGCTGGTCACGCCCACTTCGCAGATCGTCGGCACCCAGGCCGTACTCAACGTGCTCACCGGCAGCCGCTACAAGACCATCACCAACGAGGTGAAACTCTATCTGCAGGGCCGCTACGGCAAGGCGCCGGGCCCGGTGAACCCTGTCGTGCGCCAGCAGGCCATCGGCAACGAGGACGTCATCGACGTGCGACCGGCCGACCTGATCAAGGCCGAGATGAAGACCCTCGAGAACGACATCGGCGCCCTGGCCAAATCCCAGGAAGACGTCCTCACCTACGCCATGTTTCCGGAGATCGGGCGGGAATTCCTCCGCCAGCGCGGCGAGGGCCGGCTGGTGCCCGAGCCCCTGGAGGCGCCGCCTGGAATCAAGGAAGGTGCGCGCAGCGCGGCACCCACCGAATTCAATGTCACCCTGCACGGGGACACCTATCACATCGAAATCACCGGCACCGGCCACCGGCACATGGACAACCGCCCGTTCTACGTCACCGTGGACGGTGTGCCGGAAGAGATCCTGGTGGAGACCCTGCAGGAAGTGGACACCAGTGGCGCCGAAGCCGCGGCAGGCGGCAGCGCGCCCCTCAAGGGCAGCAAGCGTCCCCGCCCCACCGGCCCCGGCCATGTCAGCACGTCCATGCCCGGCACCATCATCGAAGTGCTGGTGTCCGAGGGCGATCAGGTGGCCGCCGGCGACCCGCTGCTGGTCACCGAAGCCATGAAGATGGAAACCGAGATTCAGGCGCCCATCGCCGGCACCGTTGCCGCCGTGCGGGTCGCCAAAGGCGACAGCGTCAATCCCGACGAGACGCTGATTGAGATTCAGGGATAAGCGCCCGGATCCAGCAAGGAATCGTGGCTGCGACGGTCGCGATGGGTGCGTGGTTCGCCTGCATTACCGTGCCCGGGCACCGCGAAAGGGCTACCCGGCCGGACCCGTTGGCCGGCCGCCCGGCGGGCTGCCGGAGGGCTATTTTCCGCGGCGGCGCGCGAAACCCGCCAATCCCACCAGCCCCGAACCGAACAGCCACACGGCGCCCGGCAGCGGCACCGCCGCAGGCGCCGTGAGGGTCAACGAGGAAAGGCTGGAATTTACATAGTTGAGGGGCAACGTCTCATGTGTGTTGTTCGAAAACGTGATCGTCAACGGGATATGGGCGTTCCCCAGATCGCCGCCATTGTTGCCACCATAGGCACCGGAATTCTTACCGTCCACCCATTCCGTACC
>DATFML010000409.1:0-3393 GCA_035266965.1 Gammaproteobacteria bacterium | reverse complement strand
GGTTCAGGACGGTCATGACGGCACCTGGGTTGCCCACCCGGCACTGGTGCCGGTGGCGCGGGATGTGTTCGACACCCACATGCCCGGCCCCAATCAGATCGACCGCAAACGCGATGATGTGCAGGTCACCGCCGCCGATCTGGTGCAGACGCCCACCGGGTCACGCACCGAGGAAGGGCTGCGCTACAACCTGCGGGTGGGCATACGGTACCTGGAGGCGTGGCTGGGCGGCTCGGGCGCGGTGCCGATCTATCACCTGATGGAGGATGCGGCGACCGCGGAGATATCCAGAGCCCAGCTGTGGCAATGGCTGCACCGCGGCGCCGACGTCGGAGGCGCCCCTTTGGATGCCCGTCGTCTGCAGGAGGCGCTGGATGAAGAGATGCAGCAGGTACGGGACGAGGTGGGTGCGGAGCGCTTCGACAGCGGGCGCTTCCAGGAGGCCGGCGAGCTTTTCGGACAGCTGTGCCTGGACGAGCAGTTCACCGAATTCCTCACCCTGCCGGCCTACGAACACCTGCTGGAACTCGAATCACGAGGGTAGGCGCCCTCTCCCCCGGCGGTTCTTGACCCGGATCGAACGCCGCACCGAAGCTCCTGGTCCTCCGTTCCCGTAACCTGGTCGCGAATCCCCCCGGATCAAACGCGGATGCGCGTCGCGCCTCGAATTCACCCAACCCGACTGCGCTTGAAAAGGAGTGGGCTATAGGCGAATTTAAAAAATTCAATTTCACAGCTCGGGCCACGGCGCGTAGCCTGAAGATATGGCCGCTGTCCGGCCGGGCATCGCGCCGGCCGGGCCGCATATTCTCACTTGCGACACAGGAGGTCCAATGATGTTGGAGAATCGGGAAGGCCAGCGCGTGCCCAATGTGACGTTCAAGACCCGTCAGGACGGGCAATGGGTGGACCGCACCACCGACGAGGTATTTTCCGGACGCAATGTGGTTGCCTTCGCCCTTCCGGGCGCATTCACGCCCACCTGTTCATCGTCCCACGTACCGCGTTTCCATGAGCTGGCCGATACGTTCCGCGCCAACGGCATCGATGACATCGTCTGCCTGTCGGTGAACGACCCATTCGTCATGAAGGCATGGCAGAAGGATCAGAATGCCGACAATATCACCTTCCTGCCGGACGGGAACGGCGAGTTTGCCGACGCCATGGGCATGCTGGTGGACAAGAGCGACCTGGGCTTCGGCAAGCGATCCTGGCGCTATTCCATGCTGGTGCGCGACGGAGTGATCGAAAAGATGTTCATCGAGCCGGACGTAGCGGGTGACCCCTACGAGGTTTCCGACGCCGATACCATGTTGGAGTACGTCAATCCGGAGGCGGAGAAGCCCGCCGACGTCACCCTGTTCACCAAAGCGGGCTGTCCGTTCTGCGCCCGCGCCAAACAGCTGCTCTCCGAGTACGGTTTCGTGTTCGAGGAAATTCAGCTCGACCGGGATGTGTCCACCCGCTCGGTACGGGCCGTAACGGGCCAGGACACCGTGCCGCAGGCCTTTGTCGACGGCCGGCATATCGGGGATTCCGAGGCGCTGGCGGACTGGGTGAAGAACCAGCGCAAGCAGGCCGCCTGAGCATTTCGCCTGCAGCGGCGGAACCACGCGTTCCGCCGCCTGCCGGGAGCCCGCATTCCGGCAGGCGGCGGCGCAAACGCGCCCTGCCGGGGCGCCTTCCCATGGCTTCCCGTACCTTGACGGCGGGCGGCACTGTCGTGCTGCCACCTCGTTGCGGGCATCCCTGCGGCTGCGCTCATTGCAATGCGCTTTTCGACGCGCCGCTGCAGCGCAAAGACCGAACCGGCAGCGGTCCTCTGGCCACAACTGTCGTACTATCCTGTTGCCCACAGCACAACGGCGCAGCGTGACTGTGCAGCACCCGCATGGGTACCATACCGGTCTCGTTGCCCCGCACTGATCGCCGGATGACCCGACTGCACGCGGCCTGACCGTGCTCATGGCTGAACAGTCCGGCCCGGCCGGCTGCTGCACCATTGACCATCCAGGTGTCTGCGCTGTGGCAGGGCCGGGCAGATCGCTGTGCCCAGCCATTCCTTTTGAGCCCGCCGCCCGCAGCGCAGCCGTGGCGCGCGGGACGCCGGCGGACGCTGCGGAGAATTGTCGGGTTGAACGCAGGACGCCAGGACAGCGATCAGAAGCCGGCCTCTCGTCGGATGCTGCCCCCGTTGCTGCGGGCCCTGCGACACCCGAACTACCGCCTGTACTTCGCCGGCCAGAGCATATCGCTGGTGGGGAGTTGGATGACACGCCTCGCTACCAGCTGGCTGGTGTGGCGCCTCACCCATTCCGCCGACATGCTGGGACTGCTGGGCTTCGTGGGTCAGGTGCCAACCTTCCTGCTCGCCTCCTTCGCGGGCGTCTGGGTGGACCGGCTCGATCGGCACCGCCTGCTCATCACCACCCAGATACTGGCGATGCTCCAGTCCTTCACCCTGGCCGCGCTGGCGCTGTCAGGCACCATCCAGGTGTGGGAAATACTCGGCCTGCAGATGGTCCAGGGACTCATCAACGCCTTCGACATGCCGACCCGTCAGGCGCTGCTGGTGGATCTGATCGAGGATCGCGCCGACCTGTCCAACGCCGTAGCGCTGAACTCATCGATGGTAAACGCCGCCCGCCTGGTGGGCCCGAGCATCGCCGGCCTGCTGATTGCCTGGGCGGGCGAAGGCTGGTGTTTCTTCGCCGACGGGACAAGCTACCTGGCGGTGGTCGCCTCGCTGCTGGCGATGCACGTCGCCCTGCGCAAGAGACCCGCCCGGAGCCGCAAGGTCGTCCACGAGCTGCTCGACGGGCTGCACTACGTGCACGGCTTCCCGCCGATACGATCGATTCTCCTGCTGCTGGCGCTGGTGGGTCTGGTGGGAATGCCCTATACCGTGCTGCTGCCCATCATCGCCTCCCGCACCCTCGGCGGCGGTGCCCACACCCTGGGCTTTCTGATGGGCGCCATGGGGATAGGCGCGCTTTCAGGCGCCCTGTATCTCGCCTCGCGCCGCACGGTGATCGGACTGGGGCGCCTGATACCCCTGGCTGTCGGCACGTTCGGACTGAGTCTGGTCGCCCTGGGGTTGTCCCGTTCCCTGCCCCTGTCCCTCGCGTTGATGGTGCTGACCGGAATCGGCTTCATGATCCACATGGCATCCAGCAACACCCTGGTCCAGACCCTGGTGCGCGAAGACATGCGCGGCCGGGCCATGGCGCTCTACACCATGGCCTTCATGGGCATGGCCCCGTTCGGCAGCCTGCTGGCCGGCACCGTCGCATCCCGGATCGGCGCACCCGCGACCATCCTGGGTTGCGGCATCGTGTGCATTGTCGGGGCCGCGGCATTCCGCCGACAGCTGCCGGCGCTGCGGGAGCTGGC
>DATFML010000408.1:0-2353 GCA_035266965.1 Gammaproteobacteria bacterium | reverse complement strand
CGTGCGGGGCGTCGTCTTTTGTGAACCCGTTGGTTGCAATCGCGCCGTCCGGCGGTGTATACCCTGGCCCATGAAACGACTAATCCTGTTGATGCTCTGCTTCATCCCGCTGGTCGCCGGCGCGGCGATCTATCGTTCGGTGGACAAGGACGGCAACGTCAGCTTCAGCGATCACCCCCAGCCGGGTGCCAAGAAGCTCGACCTGCCGCCGATCCCCACCTACAGTCCACCGACCCCGGAGCCGTCCACCGGTAAGAGCAAGGAAAAGGCGCCCGCGGCGGCCGGCTATACCCACTTTGCCATCACGACGCCGTCCAACGATGCCACCATCCGCAGCAACACCGGCACCGTGCAGATCCACCTGTCCCTCCAGCCCGGCCTGCAGTCCGGTGATCACATCGTGCTGAAAGTGGACGGGCGGCCCTATGGCGGCAAGGTGGCCACCACGCAGATCACCTTCCAGAACCTCTCCCGGGGCACCCACACCCTCAAGGCAGAGGTCGTGAACGCCCAGGGCAAGGTGCTCATCAGCACCTCGGCGGTGACCATCCACCTGCACCGTGCCTCGCGCCTGCTCCCCAACCGGAGCAAGGCGGGGGGTGCACCGGGGAGCAATCCCAATCCCAACGTACTCAGCTCCAACCCCAACAAGCTGAGCTCCAATCCCAACATCCGCACCAGCAACCCCAATATCATTTCCTCCCCCGCGGGCGCACACTGACGCCAGGCGTTTGCACTATAATGGTGCATTCGCCGCCCCATGAGTGACCATAGAGGCGCCAATATTGGGCGCGTCGTTCCGTGAGTTCGCCTGAGGGTTCCCCGGACTACGCCTAAGTAACTGTTTTGTCTGTCTCTTCTCCGAGCTCACTGGACGGCGCCAATGCCATGAGCCCCGTGCATCATGTTGGTTTGCTTCTTGCAAAACCCTGAACCATGGAGTCCGCAGCAGTGAAGGCAGCCGAGCGTGCCGTACGTATCCTGGACGGTCTGAGTACCGCCGTGCTGTTGTTCGACCATCAGCTGCGGCTGACCTACCTCAATCCCGGCGGCGAGATGCTGTTCGCCCACAGTGCGCGCCACGCCATCGGTCTGCCGCTGGGCGAACTGCTGCTGGACGCCGAGGCCCTGGCCGGGCGCATGCACCAGGCACTGGAAACCACTCACCCCTATACCGAGCGCGAAGTCCGCCTGGTGCTGCTGGAGGGACAGGCGATCACCGTGGACTACACGGTCTCCCCGCTGATCGAGCCGGGCCGCGACCCGGAAGTGCTGGTGGAACTGCTGCAGGTGGATCGCCATCTGCGCATCACCCGCGAGGAAGGCTTGATCGCCCAGAACCAGGCCGCCCGGGCCCTGGTGCGGGGGCTGGCCCACGAGATCAAGAACCCCCTCGGCGGCCTGCGCGGCGCCGCGCAACTGCTGGAGCGCGAGCTCGACGACGAAGCCCTGAAGGAATACACCCGCATCATCATCGGCGAGGCGGACCGCCTGCAGAACCTGATGAACCGTATGCTGGGCCCGCGCAGCCTGCCTGCCAGGGTGGCCATCAACATCCATCAGATCCTCGAGCATGTGCGCAGTCTGGTGGAGGCCGAGGGCGGCCAGCACCTGCGCATCGACCGCGACTACGATCCCAGCATCCCGGACCTGGACGCCGACCCGGACATGCTGATCCAGGCGGTGCTCAACATCGTGCGCAACGCCGCCCAGGCCCAGGATTACCACGGCACCATCACCCTGCGTACCCGGGCATTGCGTCAATTCACCATCGGGCAGAAGCGCCACAAGCTGGTGGTGCGGGTGGACGTGGTGGACGACGGCCCCGGCATCCCGCCGGACATGATGGAGCACATCTTCTATCCCATGGTCACCGGCCGCGCGGAAGGCACCGGCCTCGGGCTGTCCATCGCCCAATCTCTGGTCAGTCTGCATGACGGCCTGATCGAGTGCAGCAGCCGGCCCGGGCAAACCGAGTTCACCATCCTGTTACCCCTGGAGCCGATTGATGAGTAGACAGGAAACGATCTGGGTGATCGACGACGATCGCTCCATCCGCTGGGTGCTGGAAAAGGCTTTCAAGCAGGCCGGCATGGAAGTGGCCACCTTCGCCAGTGCCGCCGGGATTCCCGAGGCCCTGGAGCACGGCGTCCCGGACGCCCTGATTACCGATATCCGCATGCCGGGCGTGAACGGCCTGGAGCTGCTGGACCGGGTGCGCCAGCGCCACCCGGATCTGCCGGTGATCATCATGACCGCCCACTCGGATCTGGACAGCGCGGTGGCCGCCTACCAGGGCGGTGCCTTCGAGTACCTGCCCAAACCCTTCGATGTGGACGAAGCGGTGGAGCTG
>DATFML010000407.1:0-2046 GCA_035266965.1 Gammaproteobacteria bacterium | reverse complement strand
TCATGATGGGCGCCGAGCGCCGTTCGATGGTGATGAGCGAGGAAGAGAAGAAGCTCACCGCCTATCACGAGTCGGGCCACGCCATCGTCGGGCTGACGGTGCCGGACCACGATCCGGTCCACAAGGTGACCATCATACCCCGTGGCCGTGCCCTGGGCGTCACCATGTTCCTGCCCGAGGACGATCGCTACAGCTTCAGCCGCCGCCGCCTGGAGAGTCAGATCTCCAGCCTGTTCGGGGGACGGATCGCCGAAGAGCTGATTTTCGGACCCGACTACGTTACCACGGGTGCCCAGAACGATATCCAGCGGGCCACGGAAATCGCCCGCAACATGGTGACCAAGTGGGGCCTGTCCCAGAAGCTGGGGCCGTTGACCTACGGCGAAGATGAAGGCGAGGTGTTCCTGGGTCACGCCGTCACCCAGCACAAGAACGTGTCGGACGAGACGGCCCACGCCATCGACGGCGAGATCCGTGCCTTCATCGACCGCAACTACAAGCGGGCCGAGTCGATTCTCAAGGAACACATGGACAAGCTCCACCTGATGGCCGAAGCGCTCATCAAGTACGAGACCATCGACTCCAAGCAGATCGACGACATCATGTCGGGTCGTCCGCCCCGTCCACCCCAGGACTGGACGGATTCCAAGCCCAACTCCGGCGGCGGTGTGCCGGCAGCCGAGCCCGACAAGGGCCTGCAGCCGGACGGCAAGATCGGCGGTCCCGCCGGACAGCACTAGGGCCCACCACGATCCGGAAAAACGCCCCTTCGGGGGCGTTTTTCGTTTCCGCGCCGCGCGCTGGGGGCACTCGCTGTGCAAGAGCCGCGAAAAGTCCCGGCAAGGGGCGGGTCGAGAATCGCCTTTGGCTGCCGCTATCCCGGGTAGGACATTGATGCCGGGTCCGGGAAGTGTCGGCTATCCTGGATGACCTGCCCGGCCCTATAATTCGGAAGCCTGACTAACCCATTGCGCATTGAACCCATGTCTTCCCACCTTCTCGACTGCGCCGGCCGAACGCTGGATCTATCCCGGCCCCAGGTGATGGGTGTGCTGAACGTAACCGAGGATTCGTTTTCCGACGGCGGGCGGTTTCTCGATCCCGGGTCCGCCCTGGCGCAGGCGCGGTGCATGGTGGAGGAAGGTGCGGCCATCATCGACGTGGGCGGGGAGTCCACCCGTCCCGGCGCGCAGCCGGTGGGCGAGCAGGAGGAACTGGAGCGCATAGTGCCCGTCGTCGAGGCCATCCATCGCGAGCTGCCGGTGCCCATTTCCGTCGATACCAGCAAGCCGGCCGTGATGAACGCTGCGGTGGCGGCGGGCGCCGGCATGCTCAACGACGTGAGGGCCCTGCGTGAGCCGGGGGCCCTGGAGGCCGCCGCCGCGGCGGCGGTGCCGGTGTGCCTCATGCACATGCAGGGCGAGCCGCGCACCATGCAGCAGGATCCCACCTACGGCGATGTGGTGACCGAGGTCCGGGTGTTTCTGTTGGAGCGGGTGCAGGCCTGCCGTCGGGCGGGCATCCCCGACCAACGTCTGCTGATCGATCCGGGTTTTGGGTTCGGCAAGACGCCCGAGCATAACTTGCGGTTGCTCAAGCACCTGGATCGCCTGGTGGAAGACGGTTTCGCGCTGGTGGCAGGGCTTTCCCGCAAATCCCTGATCGGCGCCGTGCTGGGCCTGCCGGTGGAACACCGGTTGCATCCGAGCGTTGCGCTGGCGGTGCTGGCGGTGTGGCAGGGAGCGGCCCTGGTACGGGTGCACGACGTCGGTCCGACCTGCGAGGCCATTCGCATGTGCGCGGCCGTGAGGAGCGTGCCGGACTAGGGCCTGTTAACACTATAGGGATCATCGCTGTTGTGGCTGAGAATCCGCCAATCAAGGCGCGAGGAGCGCGGTTTGGTCGTTCCAAATGAGTGACGAGCAACGCCGAGTGGTGGATTCTCAGCCCCAACCCGAAGGGCCGGGCCCCATTTTCCGTCCTGCGGCGTTGTCGCTCGCTCATGTAGCCGGGCTACACCGCACTCGCTCCGCCTTGCAGGACGAA
>DATFML010000406.1:0-6337 GCA_035266965.1 Gammaproteobacteria bacterium | reverse complement strand
TTCGGGAACCGCTCACCCCGTAGGGCGCAATAAGCGCAGCGCATTGCGCCGGACACCACAAAAGCTCTGTAAGAGCCACGGAACCCACGGAATCCACGGAAGGAAAATTCACGTGCAGCATCGCAGCGTTCCCGAATGATGCCACAACCCCGCTGCCTCGCGGCCCTCGCAACAAGCCCCGCTCCACTGCAGGTTCCGTGGTTTCGTCGCCACCTTTCCAACATTCGGCGCAATGCCCTTCGGTTATTGCGCCCTACATGACTGACACCAACAATCGAAAATCCAATGCGCCACGGAAAACACGGAAAGCACGGACGCAATCATTCGGGAACCGCTCACCCCGTAGGGCGCAATAAGCGCAGCGCATTGCACCCTACATACATTCCGTGCTTTCCGTGCTTTCCGTGGCGCCTTCGATCTTCCTTAATGACTTTTCCGTGGATTCCGTGGATTCCGTGGCTCTTACGAAGCTTTCCGCCCGCGCCCGGTGCAATGCGCTGCGCTTATTGCACCCTACATAGATTCCGTGCTTTCCGTGCTTTCCGTGGCGCCGTTGATCTTCCTTTAAGACGTTTCCGTGGATTCCGTGGATTCCGTGGCTCTTACGGAAGCTTTCCGCCCGCACCCGGTGCAATGCGCTGCGCTTATTGCACCCTACATACATTCCGTGCTTTCCGTGTTTTCCGTGGCGCTTTTGACCTTCCCTAACGCCTTTTCCGTGGATTCCGTGGATTCCGTGGATTCCGTGGCTCTTCAAACCGCCGCACGGGGATAGGAGCCCAGCACCTTGAGCAGCGATGCCTGCTGCTCGATGTCCTTCAGGGCGTCGGCCACTGCCGGGTCCTGCGCATGGCCGATCACGTCCACGAAAAACACATATTCCCAGATGCCGCGCCGCGAGGGCCGCGATTCGATGCGGGTCATGCTGATGGCATGGCGACCGAAGGGTTCCAGCAAGCCGTACAACGCCCCGGGTCGGTTGGGCACGGACACCAGCAGGCTGGTCTTGTCGCTGCCGCTGGGGGCCACCGACTGGTGCCCGATCACCAGAAAGCGGGTGGTGTTGCCCGGCTCGTCTTCGATGTTGGCAACCAGCTTGGGCAGCCCGTAGATCTCTGCGGCCGCCTCGCCGGCAATGGCCGCGCCGCCGGGCTCGTTGCATACCCGGCGGGCCGCCTCGGCGTTGCTGCTGAGAGCCACGCGCTCGCAGCGGGGCAGATTCGAGTCCAGCCACTCCCGGCACTGGGCCAGGGCCTGCTGGTGGGCATAGACGCGCTCGACCTTTTCCAGGGCGTCGGCAGGGCTCAATAGATGATGATGGATGCGCAGGTCCACTTCGCCACAGATCTGCAGCGGCGAGCGCAGAAACATGTCCAGGGTGTGGTTGACCACCCCCTCGGTGGAATTCTCCACCGGCACCACCCCGTAGTGGGCGCTGCCGGCCTCCACTTCCCGGAACACGGTGTCGATGGCATCCAGGGCCCGGGTACGCACCGAATGGCCGAAATGCTTCAGCGCCGCGGCCTGGGTGAAGGTGCCCTCCGGCCCCAGATAGGCGATGGTCAGCGGCCGCTCGAGAGCCAGGCACGCCGACATCACTTCCCGGAACAGGCGTACCAGTTCGTCGTCGGCCAGGGGCCCTTCGTTGCGCTCGCGCACCCGCCGCAGAATCTCGGCCTCGCGCTCCGGTCGATAGAAATCGACCGCCTCGCCTGCCGCCCGCTTGACGGTGGCCACCTGCTGGGCGCAGGCGGCGCGCTCGTTGAGCAGCTGTTGCAGCTGGTTGTCGAGCTCGTCGATGCGCGTGCGCAGTTGCTGTAGTTGTTCTTCCGGCTTCATAAGCTCACATCGGCACGGCATCGCCGGGCGGCGCGCTGGCCGCCGGCGCCGGGCTCACAGGGTCCGCACGGCCAGCACCCCCTCGATGGCCCCGATCTGATCCACGCATTCCTGCGGAATCTGCGCCTCCACGTCCACCAGAGTGTAAGCGAGCTGATGGCGCGATTTGTTGAGCATGTCGACAATGTTCAGCCCCGCTTCGGCCAGGGTGGTGGAGATCTGCCCCAGCATGTTGGGCACGTTGGCGTTGACCACCGCCAGCCGATGACCGCCGTTGCGCGGCATGAACACCTCGGGGAAGTTGACCGAGTTTTTGACGTTGCCGGTCTCCAGGTAATCGCGCACCTGCTCGGCCACCATCACGGCGCAGTTCTCTTCCGCCTCCCGGGTGGAAGCGCCCAGGTGGGGCAACGTCACCACACGCGGATGGTCCTTCAGCAGATTGCTGGGGAAGTCGCACACGTAGCCGTAGACCTTGCCCTCTTCGAGAGCGGCGCACACGGCTTCATCGTCCAGGATGCCGTTGCGGGAGAAGTTCAGCAGCACCACGCCGTCCTTCATAAGGCGCAGGCGATCGGCATTGATCATGCGGCGGGTGGAGTCCACCAACGGGACATGGAAAGTGACGAAATCGGCCTGGCTGAGCAGGTCGTCCACGCTGGTGGCCTTGCGCACGTCGGCCGACAGTTGCCATGCCCGCTGCACGGTGATGTCCGGGTCGTGGCCGATCACCTTCATGCCCAGCGCGCGGGCCGCATTGGCCACCTGCACGCCGATGGCTCCCAGGCCGATGACACCCAGGGTACGCCCCGGCAGCTCGAAGCCGACGAACTGCTTCTTGCCCGCTTCCACCTGCTTGCTGATGGCCTCGTCATCGCCCTGCAGGCCACGGGCGAAGTCCCAGGCCTGGCAGATGTTGCGCGCGGCCAGCAGCATGCCGGTCACCACCAGTTCCTTCACCGCATTGGCGTTGGCGCCGGGGGCGTTGAACACCGGGATGCCCCGGCCGCTCAGCTTCGCCACCGGGATGTTGTTCACACCCGCACCGGCGCGGCCCACCGCCTTGACGCTGTCGGCCAGCTCCATGTCGTGCATGTTGAACGAGCGCAGCAGCACGGCGTCGGGATGCTGGAATTCGGAAGAGATTTCGTACTGCTCGCGGGGCAGACGTTCCAGGCCCGCCACGGAGATGTTGTTGAGGGTCAGAATCTTGTACATGGGTCGTTGAACTGTTGTTGTGCCGGTGACCGGGACCAGTGGAGCCGGGCCCGCCCTGTGGCGAACCCGGCCACGGCCGATCAACCGTGGCGTTTTTCGAAATCGGCCATCAATGCCACCAGGGCGTCCACGCCCTCCTCCGGCATGGCATTGTAGATGGACGCCCGCATGCCGCCCACCGAACGGTGACCTTTCAAGCTAACCAGCCCCTGCGCCTTGGCCTCCGACAGGAAGGTAGCATCCAGTTCGGGGTCGGCCAGTGTGAAGGGCACGTTCATCCACGAGCGGCATGCCGGGTCCACCGGATTGGCATAGAAGGACGAACCGTCGATGGCTTCGTAGAGCTTGGCGGCCTTGCGCTGGTTGCGCTCGGCGATGCCTTGCAGCCCGCCGTTGCTCTTGATCCACTGAAACACCAGCCCCGCCAGGTACCAGCCATAGGTGGGCGGTGTGTTGTACATGGATCCGGTATCGGCATGGGTCTTGTAGTCGAACATGGTGGGCGCGCCGGGCAGCGGCTGGCCTATCAGGTCGTCGCGCACGATCACCACGGTCAGACCCGCGGGGCCGATGTTCTTCTGGGCCCCCGCATAGATCACGCCGTAGCGGGACACGTCCACCGGGCGGGACAGGATGGTGGACGACATGTCGGCCACCAGGGGCACACTGCCGGTCTCGGGAATCCAATGGAATTCCACGCCCCCGATGGTTTCGTTGGGCGTGTAGTGCACGTAGGCCGATTCGGGATGCAGCTGCCAGCTTTCGCGGGCCGGGATGGTGGTGAACTTCTCCGCCTCCGAGCTGGCGGCCACGTTGACGCTGGCATAACGTTTGGCCTCGGCAATGGCCTTCTTGGACCAGGAGCCGGTGTTGATGTAATCGGCCTGGGGCGCACCGCGCAGCAGGTTGATGGGCACCATGGCGAACTGGCTGCTGGCGCCGCCCTGCAGGAACAGCACCTTGTAGTTGTCCGGGATCCCCATCAGCTCGCGCAGGTCCGCTTCGGCCTGCTCGGCGATGGACATGAACTCCTTGCCCCGGTGGCTCATTTCCATGACCGACATGCCGCTGCCCCGCCAGTCGAGCATCTCCTCGCGGGCCTGCTCGAGCACGGCCTCGGGAAGCATCGCCGGTCCTGCACTGAAGTTGTATACCCGCGCCATAGCAATCCTCTTTCGCTTTAAGGGAGCCTCAATACGCGGCAATGAACCGCGCAGGTCCAAACACTATAGTCCGCGTACGGGAAGCGGAGTGGAAAAGCCCCGTTGCGGCGCACGCCGCGGGGTGTCATTCCGCCGGGGGCGGCTCGTCGACTTCGCCGTCTTCGCCGTCTTCGACGATGCGCTCCATGCCGACCAGCTGCTCGTCCTCGCCCAGGGAGATGAGCTTCACGCCCTGGGTGTTGCGTCCCATCATGGACACCTCGTCCACGCGCGTACGCACCAGGGTGCCGGCATTGCTGATCAACATGATCTCGTCCTGCTCGTTGACCAGCACGGCACCCACCACCGCACCGTTGCGCGCAGTGGTCTGAATGGAGATCACGCCCTGCCCGCCGCGGCCATAGGCGGGATAGTCCTCGATGGCGGTACGCTTGCCGTAGCCGTTCTGGGTGGCGGTCAGCACACAGCCTTCGTCCACGATGATCAGCGCGATCACCCGCTGACCGGGCTGCAGGCGAATACCCCGCACCCCGCAGGCGGTACGCCCCATGGCACGCACGTCGGCCTCCCGGAAACGGATCACCTTGCCGGCGTCGGTGAACAGCATGACTTCCCGTTCACCGTCGGTGATGGCCACGTCCACCAGGTAGTCGCCTTCGCGCAGGTCGATGGCGATGATGCCGTTGCCCCGGGGGCGCGAGAAATCCACCAACGGCGTCTTCTTCACCGTGCCGTTGGAGGTGGCCATGAACACGTACTGGTCCGCCAGAAATTCCCGGATGGGCAGCACGGCGTTGATGCGCTCGTCCTCTTCCAGGGGCAGCAGGTTCACGATCGGCTTGCCGCGGGCCGTGCGACCGGCCTGGGGCAGCTGGTAGACCTTGAGCCAGTACACCTTGCCGCGGCTGGAGAAGCACAGAATGGTGTCGTGGGTGCTGGCCACGAACAGCTTGTCCACGAAATCCTCTTCCCGGAAGCTGGCGGCGCTCTTGCCGCGTCCGCCCCGGCGCTGGGCGCTGTAGGCCGACAGGGGCTGGCACTTGGCGTAGCCGGCATGGGACAGGGTGACCACCACGTCCTCTTCGGTGATCAGGTCCTCCAGGGTGAGATCGGTATGATCGATCTCGATCTGGGTGCGGCGCTCATCGCCGTACTGATCCCGGATGGCCGCCAGCTCGTCGCGGATCACCTCCATGAGGCGGTCCGGATTGTCGAGAATTTCCAGCAGCTCGTCGATCCTGGCCAGCAGGCCCTTGTACTCGTCGAGAATCTTGTCCTGCTCCAGCCCGGTCAGCTGATGCAGGCGCAGGTCCAGGATCGCCTGGGCCTGGGCCTCGGACAGGTGGTAGCCGTCGTCGTGCATGCCGAACTCGGGTGCCAGCTCCCAGGGCCGCGTGGCCTGAGAGCCGGCCCGCGCCAGCATGTCGGTGACCACGCCGGGCGCCCACACGCGGGCCATCAGCCCGCTGCGGGCTTCGGCGCGGCTGGGCGAGTTGCGGATCAGCTCGATGACTTCGTCGATGTTGGCCAGGGCGACGGCCAGACCTTCCAATATATGGGCCCGCTCCCGCGCCTTGCGCAGGTCGTAGACCGTACGCCGGGTGACCACGTCCCGGCGGTGGCGGACGAAGGCTTCCAGCGTCTGTTTCAGATCGAGCAGGCGCGGCTGGCCGTCCACCAGCGCCACCATGTTGATGCCGAACACGTTCTGCAGCTGGGTGTGCTGATACAGATTGTTCAGCACCACCTCGGCGACCTCGCCGCGCTTGAGGTCGATGACCATGCGCATGCCGTCCTTGTCGGACTCGTCGCGCAGCTCCGAGATGCCCTCGATGCGCTTTTCCTTGACCAGCTCGGCGATCTTCTCCAGCAGCCGGGCCTTGTTGACCTGATAGGGCAGCTCGGTGACCACGATCACATCGCGGCGCGCGGACTCTTCGCTGATCACCTCCGCTTTGGCGCGCACGTAAATGCGCCCGCGCCCGGTGCGATAGGCCTGCAGAATACCGGCGCGGCCATTGATAATGGCTGCCGTCGGAAAATCAGGCCCGGGCACGTGCTCGATCAACTGGTCGACGGAGACATCGGGGTCATCAATCAATGCCAGACACGCTTCG
>DATFML010000405.1:0-5292 GCA_035266965.1 Gammaproteobacteria bacterium | reverse complement strand
CCAGAGTGAGCAGCCCGGTCGCAACGACAATGCCCGTCTCGCCCATCAGGCGCAGGCCGATGATGGTTGCAAGCGAGGAGGCCACGATGTTGGCGAAGTTGTTGCCCAGCAGGATCAGGCCGATCAGACGGTCCGGACGTTCCAGCAGCCGCTGGGCGCGCATGGCCCCCGGGTGCCGTGCACGCGAGAGATGGCGCAGGCGATAGCGGTTGAGCGTCATCAGCCCGGTCTCGGAGCCCGAGAAGAAACCAGACAGGATGATCAGGAAGACCAGTGCGCCGAACAGCACACTCAGCGGAATAGAGTCCAATCGGCAACTGCCTCTGTGGTGGCGTTGCCCGAGATTGTAGGGGATTTGACCTGGGCTGTCAGGGCGAGGCGCAGGTGCGCGCCACGCTGTCGGTCGCCGGCTTCAAACCCGGGTCTAGCGGTGCAGCACCAGCTGCAGGGCGATCTTGGTACCGAAATAGCCGAGCATCAGCACCACGAATCCGCCCAGCGTCCAGCGGATCGCGATGCGGCCCCGCCAGCCGAATCGCCAGCGTCCCCACAGCAGCACTGCGAACACCACCCAGGCGACGATGGACAGCACCGTCTTGTGCACCAGATGTTGAGTGAAGATGTCTTCGAGAAACATGAAGCCGCTGATCAGGGCGAAGCTCAGCAGTACGAAGCCTACGCCGATCATCTGGAAGAGCAGGCTCTCCATGGTCTGCAGCGGCGGCAGCGAACGGATCACGCCGCCGGGATGGCGGTTGTGAAGCTGATGGTCCTGGATTGCCAGCACCAGTGCCTGCAGGGCCGCCATCGCCAGCAGGCTGTAGGCCAGTACGGACAGGGCGATATGGATATCCAAGGCCCAGCTGGGGCGGTCGTTGACGATGTGGCGGGTCGGAAACGCGAACATCAGCGCGACGGTCAGGGCCGCGAGCGGCAACATGGCGATGCCCAGGTTTTCCACCGGCCGTCCCATCGCAATGAGCAGCAGCAGCAGCGCCATGAACAAACCGATCAGGGAAGAGGCGTTGAAGAAGCCCAGATTGAGACCGCTGGCGGTGACCAGCTCCGGGTACAGCACCAACCCATGGAGGGCCACGCCGGCCAGGCCTATACCGATTGCGGTGTATTTGCCGCCGACGATGCTGTCCTTGCCCCGGACCAGAACTACGGCGAGCAGGGCGCTGGCAATCAAGTAAAGGACGATGGCCAGAATGCCGATTAGGTGGCTGTGCATGCTTGTCAGAGCTGGAAGTGGGCCTTGGTCGGAGGAAAAGCGCTTGCATGATGGCACAAGTGCTGTCTGCATTGAAGGGGTGGGGTGACGCTGGGGGTCACCCGTGTGCCGTTCCAGGGCAGGCCGGCCGGGATTTGTGCGCCGGTCTTGGGGCCGGATGTGACCGGTCTGGCAGTTCGGGCTGCGTTGGGCTGGCATGATATTCGCTAGCAACAGCTATCGGCTTCAGACAAGGTAGAGTCGTCGTCCATGCGAATCAGGGTCCTCGGGTGCAGTGGTGGAATCGGTGCCGGTCTGCGGACCACCTGCCTGCGCGTGGATGACGACATTCTGCTCGATGCGGGGACCGGGTTGGGGGATCTCACGCTGGACGAGATGGCCGCCACCCGCCACATCTTTCTGAGTCATTCCCACCTGGACCATGTCGGGGGTATCCCGCTGATGGCCGACTCGGTGTTCGAGCGGGTTACCGAGCCGGTGACGCTGTACGGGCGCGCCGAGACCCTGGATGCGCTGCGCGAGCACGTGTTCAACTGGGTCATGTGGCCGGACTTCGCCCAGCTGCCGGCGGCGGATCGCCCCGTTCTGCGTTACCGCGTCATGGAGCCGGGGGAAGTGGTGCGGATCGGCGGCAGGACCGTCGAGATGATCGAGGTCAACCACGTGGTGCCCGCGGCCGGCTACCGGGTGCAGAGCGTCGATGGCGGAGCCTTCGCGTTCAGCGGCGACACCACCACCAACGAGACGTTCTGGGCAGCCCTCAATCGACACGCAGAGCTCGACATGCTCATTGTGGAGAGCGCATTTGCGGACCAGGAGATGGATCTGTGCCATAAGGCCCGTCACTATTGCCCGAGCCTGCTTGCCGCCGATCTTGCCAAGCTCAAACATCGTCCGTCGGTCTATCTGACCCACCTCAAACCCGGTGCCGAGGAGCGCATCTACGCTCAGTGCAAGGAACAGATCCGGGGTTTTTCCCTCCGCTGCCTGTTCGGCGGCGAATCAATCCAGTTATAATCGTCCTGTCCATGGCCCCGTCCGGTTCGGGGCCGCCTGCCTGTCTGCATCCATCAGTTCCTGATTTGGGGACGCTTTTACCATGTTTGAGAATCTCACCGAACGTCTGACCGGAACCATCAAGCGCCTGCGCGGCCAGGGCCGCCTCACCGAGGACAACATCAAGGACACCCTGCGCGAGGTGCGGATGGCCCTGCTGGAGGCCGACGTGGCTCTGCCGGTGGTCCGTGATTTCGTCGACCGCGTGCGCGAGCGGGCCATCGGCCAGGACGTGCTCCACAGCCTGTCCCCCGGACAGGCGCTGGTGAAGGTGGTTCACGACGAGTTGGTCTCGACCATGGGCGAGTCCTGCGATGAGCTCGATCTCAACGTGGCGCCGCCCGCTGTGATCCTGATGGCCGGTCTGCAGGGCTCCGGCAAGACCACCAGTACCGCCAAGCTGGCCCGCTGGCTGGGCGAGCGACGCAAGAAATCGGTTCTGGTGGCCAGTTGCGACGTTTACCGACCGGCCGCCATCGAACAGCTCAAGACCCTCGCGGGCGAGGTGGGGGCCCAGTTCTTCCCCAGTGACGCCTCCCAGGATCCGGTGGACATTGCCCGCAACGCCGTGGATCAGGCCCGCAAGCGGTTCGCGGATGTGGTGATCATCGACACCGCCGGGCGGCTGCACGTCGACGCGCAGATGATGGACGAGATCCGGCGGTTGCACGATGCCCTGGAGCCGGTGGAGACGTTGTTCGTGGTGGACAGCATGACCGGCCAGGATGCCGCCAACACCGCCCGGGCCTTCCACGACGCTCTGCCGTTGACCGGCGTGGTGCTGACCAAGGCGGACGGCGACGCCCGCGGCGGCGCCGCGTTATCGATCCGGGCGATCACCGGCAAACCCATCAAATTCATCGGCGTCGGGGAGAAGACGGCGGCATTGGAGCCGTTCTATCCGGATCGGATCGCTTCGCGGATTCTGGGCATGGGGGACGTGTTGAGCCTGGTGGAGGAGGCCCAGCAGAAGGTCGACCACGACAAGGCGGCCAAGCTCGCCACCAAGTTGAAAAAGGGCAAGCGCTTCGATCTGGAGGATTTCCGGGACCAGATGGAACAGATGATGGGCATGGGCGGCCTGGCGGGCCTGATGGACAAACTGCCCGGGGTCGCGGAACTGCCCAAGGAAGTGCGCGGTCAGGTCAACGACCGCGAGATCCACCGCATGGTGGCCATCGTGAATTCCATGACCCGGCAGGAACGTCAGCATCCGGATCTTATCCGGGGGTCCCGCAAGCGTCGCATCGCAGCCGGCTCCGGCACCCAGGTGCAGGACGTCAATCGTCTGCTCAAGCAGTTCACTCAGATGCAGAAAATGATGAAGAAGCTGTCCAAGGGCGGCATGAACAAGATGATGCGGGGCCTGAAGGGTCGGCTGCCCCAGGGCCTGCCGTTCTAGGGCCTGCCCTCGGCTGCGCCTGCGGCGATTGTTGTCGGTAAGTCTGAAGCAGCCCGGTTGGATTGGCTGCGGCGCTTGGCGGCTGAGCTTCGTCGAGGGGCGCCAGGGCCGGATTTCAGGCAATAAAAAGCGGCGGCCCAGGAGGTAACCGCCGCATGTTAAGTTGCGTGGCGAGAGCGGATGTTATGGTTTTCGTTGCTCCGCTCTGCCTGACGCATGGGGCCCTGCTAGGCTGTATCCAACCGCCGGGCGACTCCTCCGACCTCCTTGTTTTGTTTTGGCACACCGTACCCTGGTGATTGTCGGACTGGCTGGAGCAAGGCCCATGCCACAACAAGTAATCGCAATGAATTTCATTGACTTGGAGGTATCCTGGCGCGGGAGTTCCAGCCGTTGTCCAGCCGGTTGTAAAGTCCCCCGACATTGTCCTGAGTGACCCAGGTTCCACAGGCGGCTATTGGGTGACTTACAAAACAGTGGCTTAAAGCATCACTTGAGGCGCAACGCCGAAGTTGAGTATGTAAGGAAATTCGACAGAAATTACGGACATGCCGCCGTCCTTGCCGGCTTGGAAGCTAACCCGTTGTTTCCTGACGGACTGCGGGTCAGCCCGGGGCGTAAGCATTGGCGACAGTCGGAAATGCGCTGCGAGTCGCTCGCCACGGCGGCTCTGGCTGAGCCCTTCCATTCCGTGGAAAATTGCGTAAAATGCGCTGTTTATCCCGCGGCCCGGCGCCGAGAGCCGCGCCGGCCGGACCAACAGCAGGCATCAAGGATTCAAGCTCTTATGGTAAGCATTCGATTGGCACGGGGCGGCGCCAAGAAGCGGCCCTTCTACCATATCGTGGTGACCGACAGCCGGAATCGGCGTGACGGCCGGTATGTGGAGCGTATTGGCTTCTTCAACCCCATTGCGGCCGGTGCCGAGGTCGGCTTGCAGGTCGATCAGGAGCGCGCCCGTTACTGGATGGCGCAGGGTGCCCGGCCGTCCGAACGGGTAGCGAGCCTCCTCAAGCAGCAGCAGGCTCAGGCCGAAGGCTGAAGCGCCGCCGCACGGTTCGCGTCGGTTGACGGTGCGGACCGCCATGGGTGAACCGCGATTGGTGAGCACGCCGAAGGATCTGGTGGTGATCGGGCGGATCTCGGGGTTGTACGGCGTGCGTGGGTGGGTGCGTGTGTATTCGTACACTGCACCGCGCGCCGCGATTTTCGATCTGACACCGTGGACCGTTCGTCGTGGCGACCGCTGGAGTCCCTGGGCCCTGGCGGAAGGCCGGGAACACGGTAAAGGCGTGGTGGCACGCCTGGACGGAATCGAAGACCGCGATGCCGCTGCCGGCCTGATTGGCGCGGACATCGCAGTGCGACGCGATCAGTTGCCGAACCTCGATCCCGGAGAGTACTACTGGACGGACCTGGAAGGCCTGCGGGTGCGCACGGTGGACGGGCGGGATCTGGGAATCGTCGATCACCTGTTCGAAACCGGCGCCAATGACGTCATCGTGGTGCGGGGTGAACGGGAACGGTTGATACCCTTCGTCAAGGGGCAGGTGGTACGCCGTATCGACCTGAGCGGCGGCGAGATGGAGGTCGACTGGGA
>DATFML010000404.1:0-10331 GCA_035266965.1 Gammaproteobacteria bacterium | reverse complement strand
GCTGGCGGGCATAGAACTCGAACATCTGTTCGGTGATGGGGGCGCCGTTGACGGTCGCGAGCACCTTGTCGGCGGCAGCCTTGGCGTTGGTGTCGGCCGCATGGGCAGCCGGGGTGACCATGGCGCAAAGCCCGGCCGTCGCCAGCGTCACAGCCAGGGCAAAAGATGGAACGGTGTTTTTCATCGCCAAGCGTTTCCTCGTAGTGGGTATTGGGAGCCTGCCCGTTTGCAGGTCGCTCCGGATGCGACGCGGTGGTCAGCCGGCTGCGCCCTCTGCACGTGCTTCCTCAGGGGTCTGTGCCTGAATGCTCAAGGCATGGATTTCACTCTGCATGGCTTGCGCCAATGCGTCATACACCATCCGGTGTCTCTGGATGAGGCTCTTGTCTGCAAAAGCCTCCGATACGATATGCACAATGAAGTGACCGCCGCCACCGCGGGCGCCGGCATGACCGGCATGCTTGGCGCTGTCGTCGCGTATCTCGAGGGTTTCGGGCGCGAGCGCGGCGGTCAGCCGTTCGCGAATCATTGCTACACGGTCTGAGCTCATCAGGGAAACACCTTCTTGAATGGCTTGACGGTGACGTCGGCATACACGCCGGCCGCCACATAGGGATCGGCGTCCGCCCACTCCCGGGCCTGCTCGAGGGATTCGAATTCAGCCACGATGAGGCTGCCGGTGAAACCCGCCGGTCCCGGGTCTTCGCTGTCGATGGAGGGGTGGGGGCCGGCCAGCGCCAGCCGGCCCTCATTTTTCAGCGCCTCCAGCCGTTCGAGGTGGGCCGGTCGTGCGGACTTGCGGGCGGCCAGACTGTCCTGCACGTCCCGGCTGATGACGGCATAGAGCATTCAGGATTCTCCGTCCGTTTCCTCTTCGGGCTCCATATAGCGGCCCAGATAGAAGCCCTGCGCCAGCATGAAGGCCAGGGTCAGCCCCATCAGCCCGAACAGCTTGAAGTTGACCCAGGTGTTCTCGTCGAACTGATAGGCGACGTAGATGTTGAGTACGCCCATGGCCACGAAAAATGCCACCCAGGCCATGTTCAGACGGCTCCAGATCGGTCCGGGTACGCTGATGGCATGGCCCAGCATGCGCTCGACCAGGCACTTTTCGCCGACAAAGGCGCTGCCGAAGAAGGCCGCAGCGAACAGCCAGTAGGCAACGGTGGGCTTCCACTTGATGAACAGCGGATCGTGCAGCGCCAGGGTCAGCCCACCGAACACGACCACGATGCCCAGTGTGATCAGGTGCATGTTCTCGAAGCGCCGGTGGCGCAGCCAGACCAGCGCAACCTGAACCACCGTGGCGACGATCACAGTGGCGGTGGCCGCATAGATGCCGTAAAGCTTGTACGCCACGAAGAACAGCAGGATCGGAAAGAAATCGAAGAGGAACTTCATCACTGGTTCACGGCTGAGCCGGCCTCCGGCAACTGGTTGTTCAATGCATGGCCCCCCGGCGGCTCCACTGCTCGTGGTAGCGTTCCATGACTTTCCGTACCGGCGCAGGGTAACCCACGGCGTCCATCTGTTTCATCCCCTGATCGAAGAACTCCGGGGCGTCTTCGGGCAGATTCCGGACCAGAGCATCGAAGGCCTGGGTCATCAGCTCGGGATCGTGGGAGCGGGTTGCCATGATACCCCGATTGAGGTTCAGCAGCCGCCAGGGCCGGCCCGGGTTGCCCTTTTCCAGGTCCTGACGGATGGCAGGTGTGACGGCCCGGGCGATCTCGCCGGCCTGGGTGGCCAGGGTTGCCAGCTCCGCCGGGTCGCCGGTCGCGTTCGCCAGGGTCGCCAACCCGTCCACCAACGGCTCGATGGTCATCAGCTCGCCGCCGTGACGGGCCGCCCACAGGCCGACGGCCACGGCCAGCGTCGCCAGCTCCTGGCGATACCGGTCCAGGCCGGTGCGGTCGAGCCAGATACCCAAGTCGTTGACCAGGCTGAGACCGTACTCGCCGAGCTCGCTGATTTCCTTGCCCTCCAGGGTCTTGGAGGCGCCGTCACTGCCCGCCCGGCCAAACACTTCGACGAGCTGTTCGAAGGCCTGCGCCAGCAGGGGTGGATTGACCTCGTTGTCGGCGGCTGCGGATTGCTCGCGCTGATAGGCGTCCAGCAAATCCGTCAGCATGGGCTCGAGCAGGGCATGCAGGAAATCGGTCTTGGGTGACGGCGTTTGCATTGCGGCTCCGGCGCTTTGCGAAGAGGTTCAATGTTACATGATTTGAAGGCCTGCCCGTAGCGCCGGCCGTCGGACGGGAAGACCGCCGAATGTCAGGGGAATGAAGGTTTGAAGCCGCCCGGTGCCGATGGGGTACAATGGCCGGATGACAATTCACTACGATCTGCACAGCCACAGCATCGCCTCGGACGGCACTCTTACCGCGGCCGCGCTGGTGGCGCGGGCGCGGGCGGGGGGCGTGGACGTGCTGGCGCTGACCGACCACGACACCACCGACGGTATCGCCGAGGCCCAGCGCGCCGCCCTGGAGGCCGGACTGGACCTGGTCCCCGGGGTCGAGGTGTCGGTGACGTGGAACCAGCAGACGGTGCATGTTGTCGGTTTGCACGTGGATCCGGCCAACGCGGCGCTGCAGCAAGGGCTGCGCGGGCTGCAGGCGTTCCGTGACTGGCGCGCCGAGGAAATCGGGCGACGGCTGGAGAAGGCGGGCGTGGCCGACGCCTACGAGGGAGCACGAGCCCATGCCAAGGGGCGGATCATCGGCAGGACCCATTTTGCCCATTATCTGGTCCAGTGCGGGCGCGCGGCTTCCCTGCGGGAGGTGTTCCGGCGCTATCTGGTCCATAACAAACCCGGCTACGTGCCCGGGCAGTGGGCGACCCTTGAGGAAGCCCTGGAGTGGATCCGCCAGGCGGGCGGGCAGGCCGTGATCGCCCATCCGGCCCGCTACCGGATGACGGCCACCAAGCTGCGGCGGCTGGTGGGGGAGTTCCGGGACGGCGGCGGCGTGGGCATCGAAGTGGTTTCCGGCAGCCACTCCCGGGACGATGTGGACCGCATCGCCGCCCTGGCGCGCAGCGAAGGGCTGCTGGCTTCCCGGGGCTCGGACTACCACGGTCCCGAGAACCCATGGGTGGAACTGGGTCGGCTGCACGACCTGCCGACCGGACTGCCCGCCTTGTGGGAAAGCGAACCCTGGCGCGCGGCGCGTGCCCGTTGGCAGGTCGCCTGAACCGATCCCATCCGCCAGCCGCGGGCAATCCATGAGCCAATATTTTCAAGTCCATCCGGAGAACCCCCAGCCGCGCCTCATTCGCCAGGCGGTGCAGATCCTGCGGGCGGGCGGGGTGATCGTCTACCCCACCGACTCCTGCTATGCGCTGGGCTGCTGTGTGGGGGACAAGGCGGCCATGGAGCGCATCCGGCGTATTCGCCGCCTGGACCCGGGTCACAACTTCACGCTGGTGTGCAGCGATCTGTCCGAGATCGCCAACTACGCGAAGGTGGACAACACCGCCTATCGGCTGCTGAAGACCCTGACCCCCGGACCCTATACCTTCATCCTCAGTGCCACCCACGAAGTGCCGCGCCGGCTGCAGCATCCCAAGCGCAAGACCATCGGCATCCGGGTGCCGGAGCACCCCATCGTGCAGGCCCTGCTGATGGAACTGGGCGAGCCGATCATGAGCACCACCCTGGTGCTGCCCGGACGGGAGCTGCCGGAAACCGATCCAGTGGAGATCCGCGAGCGTCTGGAGCGCCAGGTGGATCTGGTGATCGACGGCGGCAACTGCGGTCATCAGGCCACCACCGTGGTGGACCTGGTGGAGGGCGTGCCCGAGGTGGTCCGCGAGGGGCGTGGCGACGTGGCCGCGCTTTCATAGCCCGAACAATCCGTGCCCAGTGACGGCCGGCCGCGCTGCGCGGTGGCGCGTCGTTGGCGAGCCAAGCAAAAAAACCAGGTATACTGTGCCGATGCAAGGACTGAACGTTATCCAGCAGATTGCCATAGCGGCTCTGCCGCTGCTCTTCGGCATCACACTCCATGAAGTGGCCCACGGCTGGATGGCGCGCCGACTGGGGGACAAGACGGCGATGATGCTGGGCCGGCTCACCCTCAATCCCATCAAGCATATCGACCCGGTGGGCACCATCCTGGTGCCGGCGGTGCTGCTCATGCTGGGCGGATTCATTTTCGGCTGGGCCAAGCCGGTGCCGGTGGATTACCGCAATCTGCGCAACCCGAAGCGCGATATGGCCCTGGTGGCGATCGCGGGGCCGTTGGCGAATTTCGTCATGGCCTTCGGCTGGGCGCTGGTGGCCAAGTTGGGCTTCACGTTGGGGGGCAGCGGATCCCTGTGGTTTGCGCGTCCGCTGATCTGGATGGGCGAATTCGGCATCGTGCTCAATCTGGTTCTGATGGTGCTCAACCTGCTTCCCCTGCCGCCCCTGGACGGGGGCCGGGTGCTGACCGGGCTGCTGCCCGGGCCCATGGCCTACCGATTCAGCCGTATCGAACCCTATGGTTTCTTCATCCTGCTGGGACTGCTGGTGACGCATATTCTGGGTTACATACTCTGGCCGCCGGTGCAGTACCTGCGCGCCGTGTTGTCCGCCGTCGTTGGCCTGTAGGGGGGCTGTTGACTTCCACCTCCACTCAGAATCCGCGGGTGCTGTCCGGCATGCGCCCCACCGGTCGTCTGCATCTGGGCCACTATCACGGCGTGCTCAAGAACTGGGTCGAGCTTCAGCACCAGTACGAATGTTTCTTCTTCGTGGCGGACTGGCATGCGCTGACCACCCACTACGAAGAGCCCGGCGTCATTTCCCGCAATGTCTGGGACCTGGTGATCGACTGGCTGGCGGCGGGCATCAATCCCGGCGCGGCGAAGATGTTCATCCAGTCCCGGGTGCCCGAGCACGCCGAGCTGCACCTGCTGCTGTCCATGGTCACCCCGCTGGGCTGGCTGGAGCGGGTGCCCACCTACAAGGATCAGCAGGAGCAGCTCAAGGAGCGGGATCTGGCCACCTACGGTTTCCTGGGCTATCCCCTGCTGCAGAGTGCCGACATCCTGATCTACAAGGCCAGCATGGTGCCCGTGGGCGAGGATCAGGTGGCCCATGTGGAACTGACCCGCGAGATCGCGCGGCGCTTCAACCACCTCTACGGCTGCGAGCCCGACTTCGAGGAAAAGGCCGAGGCCGCCGTCAAGAAGATGGGCAAGAAGAGCGGCAAGCTGTACCGTGAGCTGCGTCGGCGCTACCAGGAGCAGGGCGAGCACGAGGCGCTGGATGTGGGGCGTGCGCTGCTGGAGGACCAGCACAATCTGGCCCTGGGCGATCGCGAGCGCCTGTACGGCTACCTGGAGGGCAGCGGCCGCATCATTCTGCCCGAGCCCCAGGCGCTGCTGACGCCGGCGGCCCGCATGCCGGGACTGGACGGGCGCAAGATGTCCAAGTCCTACGGGAACACCATCGGTCTGCGGGAAGACCCGGAGGCGGTGCGCAAGAAACTGAAGACCATGCCCACCGACCCGGCGCGGGTGCGGCGCACCGATCCGGGAGACCCGGAGAAATGCCCGGTATGGCAGTTGCACAAGGTGTACTCCAACGAGGACACCTGCCGGTGGGTGCAGGAAGGGTGCACCAGCGCCGGCATCGGCTGCCTGGACTGCAAGCAGCCGGTGATCGACGGCGTATTGAGCGAGATCACCGAGTTGCAGGCACGGGCCGAGGAGTACATTGCGAACCCGGGGCTGGTGCGCAGTATCATTGACGAAGGCTGCGAGGCGGCCCGTGACGTGGCCCGCGATACGCTGGACGAGGTCCGGCAGGCTATTGGCCTGAATTACAAATAAAAGCGGCCAAAGCACCGGCGCCAGGACCGCCCCTGGGGTACAATGGAGCGGATTTGGGCGCAGCATTTCCATTGGGGACTTCACACAGGCGGTAACGAATCCGATGACCGACACCGAGACACCGGCCGAGTCGCCGTTGCAGGCGGAAATGCCCTTTGCCATCGTCCAGGGCGAAGCGGTCACCGCGCTGCCCCAGGACCTGTACATTCCGCCCGATGCCCTGGAAGTGTTCCTCGAGGCCTTCGAAGGTCCGCTGGATCTGCTGCTGTATCTGATCAAGCGCCAGAACCTGGATATTCTCGACATCCCCATCGCCGAGATCACCCGCCAGTACATGGAATACATCGACCTCATGAAGGACCTGCGGCTGGAGCTGGCGGCCGAGTACCTGGTGATGGCGGCCATGCTGGCGGAGATCAAGTCCCGTATGCTGCTGCCGCGACCGGCGGAGGCGGACCAGGACGAGGAGGACCCGCGCGCGGAGCTGGTACGCCGGCTGCAGGAATACGAGCGCTTCAAGCAGGCGGCCGAGGACATCGACGGTCTGCCGCGGGTCGGCCGGGACGTCTTTCCGGCGGCGGCGGAGGCCCCCGAGAAGGGGGTGGTGCGCCTGTTTCCCGATGTGAACCTGGCCGATGTGCTGGCGGCGTTCCGGTCGGTGATGAAGCGCGCCGAGATGTTCTCCCATCACCACATCCATCTGGAACCCCTGTCGGTGCGCGAGCGCATGTCCGCCGTGCTGTCCGACCTCGGGCGCGACAAGTTCACCGAGTTCACCACGCTGTTCACGGTGGAGGAAGGTCGCATGGGTGTGGTGGTCACGCTGCTGGCGCTGCTCGAGCTGATCAAGGAATCGCTGATCGAGCTCATACAGTCCGAACCGTTTTCCCCCATCTACGTGAAGGCCGCCGGTGCCGCCCCCGAGGAAGTGGACGAACAGGCCCAGCCCGCCTGATCCGTCGGTATTGATGCCATGAGCGATATCGAGCTGAAGCACATCATAGAGGCGGCGCTGCTGGCCGCTGCCCGCCCCCTGTCGTTGGAGCAGCTGCTCGCGCTGTTTCCGGACGAGGAGGGTCCTTCCAAGGACGAGCTGCGGGACGCGGTGGTGCGACTGCAGGAAGATTATGCCGGCCGCGGCATCGACGTGCGCGAGGTGGCCAGCGGCTATCGCATTCAGGTGACCCAGCACATGGAGCCGTGGATCTCGCGGCTGTGGGAGGAACGGCCCCCCAAGTATTCGCGGGCGCTGCTGGAGACCCTGGCGCTGATCGCCTACCGTCAGCCCATCACCCGCGCCGAAATCGAGGACATTCGCGGCGTGAGCGTCAGCACCTCCATCGTGAAGACCCTGCAGGAGCGGGAATGGATCCGCGTGGTGGGCCACCGGGATGTACCGGGTCGGCCGGCCATGTACGGCACCACCCGCGAATTTCTGGACTACTTCGACCTGAAGAGTCTGGACGAGTTGCCGACGCTGGCGGAGCTGCGCGACATCGACAGCATCAACGCCCAGCTGGATTTCGGGCCCGAGCACGCCGGCGCCGACGCGGGCGTGTCCTCGGAAGCCTACGAGCAGGTGGCGAGGGGCGGGCCGACAGCGTCCGACGACGGCACCACCACCACTGCCGAAGACGAACAGGCTCGATCGGCGCCGGCAGACCGGTCGGAAGGGGAAGCCGAAGACGCCGGCGCACACGGCCCGCTGGAGGCGGACGGGGTCGAACCCGGAACCGGACAGGATGAGCCGCAGACGGCGACCGAATCGGATGCCGTTTCCGATGCCCCGCCGGAGCGCACCGAAACCGACGACGAGCCGGACGGCGACGGCAGGGACGATCCCCTGCATACCGAATCCGTACACTGATCGAGCGGGCTGTCGTGGCGGCGGAGCGACTGCAGAAGCTGCTGGCCCGCACGGGCCTGGGCTCACGCCGGCAGATCGAGGACTGGATCCGTGCCGGGCGTGTGAAGATCAACGGCGTGCCCGCCGAGCTCGGCGTACAGGTCACCGGCCGCGAGCGCATCACCGTGGACGGTCGTCCGGTACGCGTGCCCACCCCGGACAAGCCGAACCGCAGGCGGGTGCTGGCCTACCACAAGCCGGTGGGCGAGGTGTGCACCCGTTCCGATCCCGAGGGCCGTCCCACCGTCTTTGCCAATCTTCCCGTTCTACGTTCGGGGCGTTGGGTCGCCATCGGCCGCCTGGACGTCAATACCGCCGGTCTGTTGCTGTTCACCACCGACGGGGAGCTGGCCCACCGCCTGATGCATCCTTCCGGGGGCGTTGAACGGGAGTACGCCGCCCGGGTGGTGGGCGAGGTCGCTGCGGACCGATTGCAGGCTTTGCTGCGGGGTGTCGAACTGGATGACGGTCCGGCGCACTTCGACCGGGTCGCCGACGCCGGCGGCGCCGGCACCAATCACTGGTATCACGTGGTGCTGTCCGAAGGACGTCGGCGCGAGGTGCGCCGCCTGTGGGATGCGGTGGGTCATCCGGTCAGCCGTCTGATCAGGGTGCGTTACGGACCGGTGCAGTTGCCGCGCCGGCTGCGTCCCGGCCGTTGGGAGGAGCTGGACGCTGAGTCCACAAATCAGCTGCTCGTGGCGGCGGGCCTGGCGGCTGAGGCCGCGCCGGCCCGTAAACCGGCGTCCGGCCGTCGTCGCCGGCGCCGCTGACCCACCGGCGCACCGGGAGCGCCGGCGAGCCGGGTAACGCGGGATAACCGGTGCGCCGATGGCGCGCAGAGAATTGTCGTGAGAATCCCGAGGCGGGCCGCCGTTCAGAGCGCCCGTACTCTGTTGCGTCCCTCCTGCTTGGCCTGGTACAGGGCGCGATCGGCGCGGGCGAACAGTTTTGCCGCCGTGTCGTCGACCCCGCACTGGGCGACGCCGGCGCTGACGGTGGTGGCGATGGAGTCATCACCGCAGCTGCAGCGCAGCTCTTCCACCCGCGTGCGGATGCGCTCGGCAAGCAGAGTCGCGCCTTGGCGACCCGCATTGCGCAGCAGTATCACGAACTCCTCTCCGCCATAGCGGAACACCATGTCCGTACGCCGCACGCATTCGGTGGCGCAGTCGGCGATGCATTTGATGGCGCAGTCGCCCTGGGCGTGGCCGTATTGATCGTTGATGGACTTGAACAGGTCGATGTCCAGCACGATCAGCGCCAGCAGTGCCTGGTGGCGCTGGGCGAACTGCACTTCCCGCTCCAGGGTTTCGTCCATGGCCGCGCGGTTGTAGACGCCGGTCAGGCTGTCCCGTTGGGCGCGGGCCAGCGCATTGCGATAGAGCAGGGCGTTGCGCAGGGGATACAGCAGGCTGCCGAGGAGCTGCTCGACGACGAGCGCTTCGCTTTTGGTGAAGCGCCTCGAACGATGCACGGTCAGCGCGCCGAGATATTCGTCTCCCAGGGTGAGGCGGTATTCACAGGAGTGGGCCGCCGGCGCCCCCAGGCAGTAGTCCAGGCAGGGATCGTCGTGGACATAGGTCAATCCGTCGAAGTCCACCACCGCCGCCAGGGCGGAGCCGAACACCTCCAACAGCTGACTGGGTTCCAGGGTGGTCTGCAGACGGCACAGCAGATCGAACTCCCTTTCCAGGGTTGGATTTGCGGGGCGTCCTGCCGGGCCGCCGGAACCGCCTTGCTCCAGTCGACTCGCAATGGTATGTAGGGCCATAGCCATGGGTTGTTCCTTGTTCTTCGGCTGCGCGGGGTTCCCATGCGAATTGTGTGCCAAGGCTGTTGCGGATAGGGAAATAGATAGTTCTATCAACAGGATGGGAGCGTACTGAAATCCCGCACCGCAATTTCGTCAATATTCGGGCACAGCCACGGCCGTCATGTGGCCATCCTTTGCCTCCCCCGGGCGTCATCGCCATGACGTTACCTCCTCACAACCAGGGCGCATCATGAAGGAACATGTCCTGCACGATGAGGCCGACCTCGCCGAAGTGCTGGCCGATGCCCGCCCGCTGCCGGAACGCCATCTGGGCGAACTGCTGATCGAGGCCAACATCATCAGCGAGGCGCAGCTGGACGAGGCCCTGCAACGCCAGCGCCGGGGCGGGTCCCGCCATCTGGGCGAACTGCTGGTGGAAACGGGTGCAGCCACAGAGCAACAGATTCACGAGGCCCTGGCGGACAAATTCGGCATTCCGATCGTGCGCCTGGCCGACTACGTACCCGGTTCGGATGTGCTCGCCCTGGTGCCCCCGGAAGTGGTTCTGCAGTACAACGTGCTGCCCCTGGGGCTGGTGGACGGTCGACTGGTGACCGCCGGCAGGCCGGCCCATGACATCAAACGCACGGCACTTTCCCAGGCCATGGCGCCGTTGACCGAAAATGCGCTGCGACTGGCCCGGGAGGGGCGCACTTCCCTGCAAGAAGTGTTCAACGTGCGTCTGGAGTGAGCGGGTCCGCAACGGGCCCGCCGTGAAGCTGACGGGTGTGGCAAGGGAGGAGAGGACGATGGTCTCGATACGCGTTGCCTGGTTCACGATGCTGGTAT
>DATFML010000403.1:0-4121 GCA_035266965.1 Gammaproteobacteria bacterium | reverse complement strand
GCACCAACGGTCGACCTGATGACCGAAAGCGAGGACAATGACGGCGCCAAGCTGGAGATCCAAAGCGCCCTGCCCCCCGGCGCCTACGGTATCGACCCTAAAGAGTTCTACATATAACCCATGCATGACCCGCTGACAGGACTGCACCGACGCGACACGTTCTTCGAAGAGCTGGAGCGTCACCTCGGCAGTCGCCGGGGCACCGACAAGCACGTCGGTCTGATCACCGTCAACATCCAGCGTTTCCGCGATATCAACACCGCGTTCGGCTACCGCACCGCCGATTCGCTGCTGGAGGCGTTCGCGCAGCGCATCCATGGCATGCTGCGCCCCGTGGATATCTTTGCCCGCATCAGCGGCGACGAGTTCGCACTGCTGCTGCCGGACATCGCCAGCGAAGGCCACGCCACCCTGGCGGCCCAAAAGGTGATCGACACCCTGAGCTCGCCCTTTTCGGTGGACGGCCACACGTTACAGCTGTGCGTGACCATGGGCATCGCCCTGTTCCCCGCCCATGGCTCGGAGTCCGAGCAACTGCTGCAGAGCGCCGACGCGGCGCTGAGCTGGGCGAAGCGCTCGAACAGGGCGCTGGCCGTATTCAACGAGGAGTGTCGCACGCTTCCCGGCGGTCCGCTGCTGCTGGAAAACGATCTGCGCCACGCCATCGACAACGATGAGCTGGAAGTGCACTTCCAACCTAAAATCCAGCTCGCCGACGGTATGGCCTGCGGCGCTGAAACCCTGGCGCGTTGGTCCCATCCCACTCGGGGCTTCGTACCGCCGGACACTTTCATTCCCATCGCCGAAAGAACCGGCCTCATCGTTCCGCTGACGTTCTGGAGCCTGAATGCCGCGCTCATGCAGTGCTCGTCCTGCCGAAGGAAATGGGACTGGCTGTCGGTTGCCGTCAATCTCTCGCCCTGTGTGCTGCACGACCCCGACGTGGTCGAGCTGGTCACCCGCGCCATGCGCATATGGGGCACGGATCCCGGCCACCTGACCCTGGAGATCACCGAGGGGGCCATGATGGCCGATCCGGCGCGCAGCATGGAGACCCTGCAGCAGCTGCACGACCTGGGCGTGGTCATTTCCATTGACGACTTCGGAACCGGCTACTCGTCGCTGGCCTACCTGAAGAAGCTGCCGGTGCGGGAGCTGAAGATCGACAAGTCGTTCGTGCGCAACATGGCCGACGACGAGGACGACGCGAAGATCGTTCAATCCATTATCGACCTGGCGCATAACTTCGAGTTGCAGGTGATCGCCGAGGGCGTGGAAAACCAGGCGACACTGGAGCGGCTCACGGAAATGGGCTGCGATTACGCCCAGGGCTTCTATATCGCCAAACCGATGCCCGCCGACGCCGTCACACGCTGGATGTTCGAATCGCGCTTCGGACCCGGCGCGGCCGAGGCCATGGCCCCCTGCGCGGCACCGGACCCGCAGGACCTCGACTGACCGACCATCGGGCGCCAACCGGCCGCGCCGCAAGAAACGGCTCGCCGGCGCCATCAACGTCAAGTCCGCGCAAGACCCGCCGTAGCGGCAGTCGCATCGACGCCGGTGGGGAACCATCCTATCGTCCCGAGGGACGAAATACCGGTGTGATGGCCGTATAATGCCCCTTCCTCAAGCCCTCGCGGGAGCCCCACATGGAACCATGGGAACACTGGCAACCGGAACCCGAACTGCTCAGGGACCGCGTCATTCTGGTCACCGGCGCCGGTGACGGCATCGGCAAGGCCTGCGCCCGCAGCTTTGCCGCTCACGGCGCCACCGTCATCCTGCTGGGCCGCACCATCCGCAAGCTGGAAGCTGTCTACGACGAAATCGAGCAGGCGGGCCATCCGCAGCCGGCTATTTATCCCCTGGACCTGGAAGGCGCCACCGTCAAGCACTACGGGGAACTGGCGGCGACCGTGGAGCGGGAATTCGGGCGCCTGGACGGACTGCTGCACAATGCCGCCCTTCTGGGGGGGCTGACCCCCATGACCCACTACGAAGCGATGCTGTGGTATCAGGTGCTGCAGATCAACCTCAACGCCCCGTTTCTGTTGACCCACGCCTGCCTGCCGCTGCTGATGCGCACCGACGAGGCCTCGGTGGTATTCACTTCCGATCGCGTCGGCCGCAAGGCAAGAGCTTACTGGGGCGCCTACGCCGTCTCCAAATTCGGCCTCGAAGCGCTGATGCAGATCCTCGCCGACGAAACGGAGGTCAACACCCGGCTGCGCTTCAACAGCGTGGATCCGGGGCCGGTGCGCACGCCCATGCGCGCGCTGGCCTATCCGGGCGAGGACCCGCGCACGCTGGCGCAACCGGAGGACGTGGTCAAACCATTCCTCTATCTCATGAGCCCGGCCAGCGAAGGCATCACCGGCCAACAGTTCAGCGCCCAGCGCACCGAGACGCCCGCGCCCGCCGCGGACTGATCGGGCACCGCCCTACTTCATCAGATCGATGTGCACACCCTGTCGGCGCAGCCTGTCGGCACGGGTGTCGATATAGCGCTGAAAGTTGGGTTGCTCACGGTAGGCACCGGAGGCCACATAGTCCAGCACCGACTGCGTGTGGAAAGCCTTCAGATAACCCTCCGCCCGGAACACCTCCCGTCCTTCAGCATCGAAGAACACCATCGAAGGGGCATACTGTATCTTCAGGGTCCGCGCCCAGCCGGCGGCATCGGTCTGCACACCGGCGGGGGTACGCACCGGCGTACGGGCCCACATGTCCAGCAGCACCACGTCGAACCTGGACAACAGGGCGCGGCTTTGCGGGCGCTTGAGGATGTCCAGATGCAGCTCATCGCACGCCGCACAGTCCTTCTGCTCGAACAGCACCAACAGCGGGCGGCCATCGGCGCGTCGGTCGAGCCGATAAGGGGGCTGCAGATACGAGGGATCGCGGTGCAACTCGCCCCTGGCCGGCTCCGGATCCACCCTGGCGTAGTAATCCCGATAGCTCATCGTACCTTCCATGTGGCCGGCCACGTAGTCCAGCACGGTGCGGAACTTGTGGGGCGGATAGTAGCCGTTGGTGCGCAGCACCACGTTGCCCTTCCCGTCCAGGAACAGCAGCGTCGGTGTGAACATCACCTTCAGGTCCTGGGCGAAGGCCTTTTCCGTGGTGCTGCGTCCGGCGAAATCGGCCACCTCCCGATCACCCCACATGTTGATGGCCACCACGTCGAAGTTGGCGCGCATCTTCTGCACGATGTCCCGTTGGGCGAAATTGACTTCCAGCAGTTTCTTGCAGTAGGGACATCCGTCCTGATAGAAGTACAGCACCAGCCGTTTGCCGGCCGCCGTCGCCTCCGTCACATCCTCGCGCATGTCCAGAAACGAGTTCTTGAACCAGGACGGCTGCTCATGATATCCGGGATTGGCCAACCCCCCTTCCAGAGCCTCCTTCGAGGATTCCGCCGCCGCACCGGCGGCCCAGAATACCAGCATCGTGAACCAGGCAACGCGTATCGAGACCATCGTCCTCTCCTCCCTTGCCACACCCGTCAGCTTCACGGCGGGCCCGTTGCGGACCCGCTCACTCCAGACGCACGTTGAACACTTCTTCCAGGGAAGTGCGCCCCTCCCGGGCCAGTCGCAGCGCATTGTCGGTCAACGGCGCCATGCCCTGGGAGAGTGCCATGCGTTTAATGTCATGGGCCGGCCTGCCGGCGGTCACCAGTTCGGCGATTTCCGGCGTGATAGGCAGCAGCTCACATACCGATACCCGCCCGTGATAGCCGGATTGGTTGCAGGCGGGGCAGCCCCGGCCGCGATAGAAGGTGTCGGTGTCCGCTACCCCCAGCGTCTGGCGCACCAGGGTATCCCCCGGCTCGGGCGCCACGCAGCGAGGGCAGTTCAGACGTACCAGCCGTTGGGCCATGGTACCCAGCAAAGTGGCGCTCAGCAGGTACGGCTCCACCCCCATGTCCACCAGCCGTGTGACGGCGCTGGCCGCGTCATTGGTATGCAGGGTGCTGAGGACCAGATGGCCGGTCAGCGCCGCCTTGTTGGCGATGCGCGCCGTTTCCAGGTCGCGGATCTCGCCTACCATCACCACATCCGGATCATGGCGCAGTATGTGCCTGAGCGCCTCGGCGAAGGTGTAGCCCTGGGCTG
>DATFML010000402.1:0-3983 GCA_035266965.1 Gammaproteobacteria bacterium | reverse complement strand
CCATGGGAATCGCCACCTGCTTGAAGAAAGGCACGATCAGGTTGGTTTCGGCAGGCGTCTGCGCCGTCAGAAACAGATACAGTGCCGCACCCAGTCCGACCATGGACTGCCAGGTGTACTTGGTACGCGCCGACAGGCCCTTGGAATTGCGTTTGGCCAGCTTTCGGTAGTCGTCGATCCAACCGATGATCCCGAACAGCAGCGTCACCAGCAGCACCACCCAGATATACCGGTCGCGCAGATCGGCCCACAACAGGGTGGTAATGACGATGGCCACCAGAATCAGCGCCCCGCCCATGGTCGGGGTACCCGCCTTGGTGAGGTGAGTCTGGGGGCCGTCGCTTCTGACCTGCTGCCCGATCTGATACTGGCTCAACCGCCGGATCATGAACGGCCCGACGATGAATGAAATGACCAGAGCGGTCAGCACACCCAGGATGGCGCGCAGGGTCAGGTACTGGAATACGTTGAATCCACTGTAGTACTTCGTCAGATATTCGGCGAGGAAAAGCAGCATGACGTCAGTGGCGATGCCCCTCCCGTGTCTGCCCTTCCGATGCGGCGCCCGACAGCAGTGCCGCCACTGCCCGTTCCATACCCATGCGCCGCGAGCCCTTGACCAGCACCGTAAGCGGCGGCATCGCCACCGGCACCAGTGCCGCCAACAGGGCGTCCATGGAACGGAACGCCTCTGCTCCGGCCCCGAATGCGGCCGCGGCGCGCGCGGCCAGATCGCCCAGCGCGTACAGGCGGCTCACACCCGCCTGCCGGATACGTTCGCCCATTTGTGCGTGCAACCCGGCGGCGTCCCCACCGAGCTCGGCCATATCGCCCAGTACCACCCAGGCATCGCCGCCGCGCTGCGCCAGCACCTGCAGGGCTGCGTCGAGGGAGGCCGGATTGGCGTTGTAGGTGTCGTCGATAACGGTGAGACCGTCGTTGCGAGCGCTCACGGTAAGACGGCCGCTGACGGCGCGAACCGCTTCCAGACCGGTGCGCACCTGTTCGAGGCCGGCGCCGGCCGCCAGCGCCGCTGCCGAAGCCGCCAGCGCATTGAGCACATTGTGGCCACCGGTCACCGCCAGCCGCACCTGAACCGTACCCCAGGGCGAGCGCAATACGACGCGGCTGCCGTCCCGAAAAGGTTCCCAATCGGCACTCACCGCCGCGGGCTGGTCGAGACCGAAGTCGACGACCCGGCGGCTGCCTGCCAGTTGCCGCCAGAGAGATGCGTAGGGGTCATCGGCATTGATGATCGCCACCGCATCTTCCGCCAGAGCGCTGAACATCTCGCCCTTGGCGTGCGCGACCCCTTCCAGGCTCCCGAAGCCTTCCAGGTGGGCGGGACCGGCATTGGTCACCACCCCGACGGTGGGTCTTGCCAGGCCTGCCAGATAGGCGATTTCGCCGGCATGGTTGGCACCCATTTCGATGACCGCGGCCCGGTGCTCGTCGCCCAGACCGAACAGCGTCAGCGGAACGCCGATGTCATTGTTGAGATTGCCACGGGTGGCGAGCACGCCAGCCTGGCCGCCGAGAATGGCGGCGGTCATTTCCTTGACCGTGGTCTTGCCGTTGCTGCCCGTGATGCCGATCACCGGCACAGCAAACCGCGAACGCCAGTACCCGCCCAGCCGGCCCAGGGCGAGACGGGTATCGTCCACCACCAACTGGGTCAGGTCCATCGCACTGTGTCGGGTCACCGCGGCGCCGGCGGCACCCCCGGCATGAGCCTGTTCGAGATAGTCATGGCCGTCGAACCGGGGCCCTTCCAGGGCCACGAAGAGATTGCCGCGCTGCAGTGTGCGGGTGTCGGTACTCACGCCGCGGAATGCGCCGTCCGCACCCGCCCGCCGGGCATTCAGCACCTGTGCCGTATCGGACAGTTGCATTTCGATCACGGCGCCAGTCTCCCGAGAGCCGCGAGCACCTGCTCGCGATCGTTGAAAGGCAGCCGTTTGTCTCCGATCTGTTGGTAGGCCTCGTGGCCCTTGCCGGCCACCAACACCACATCGCCGGGACGCGCCCGTTCGATGGCGAGACCGATCGCCCGGGCCCGGTCCCGTTCAACGTAGGCGGCATCCGGGTCCTGCATTCCGGCCAGGATGTCCACCACGATCTGGGTGGCATCTTCGTGGCGGGGATTGTCGTCGGTGACCACGGCATGGTCCGCCAGGCGCTCGACCGCTTCACCCATCAGCGGGCGCTTGCCGCGGTCACGATCACCGCCGGCGCCGAATACACACCACAGGGCGCCCTGGCAGTGGGGACGCAGCGCCGTCAACACATGCTCCAGTGCCTGCGGGGTATGGGCATAATCGACCACCACCAGGGGCTGCTCCGCCCCGCCGCCCACCTGCTCCATGCGCCCCGCGACCGTGCGGGTGGCAGCAAGGCGCGTCAGCACCCCTTCGAAGGGTATGCCGGCCATCAGCAGAACGCCGGCCGCCGCGAGCAGATTGGCGGCGTTGAACCGGCCCAGCAGGCCGCTGCTCAACTCGCCGGCACCCCAGGAACTGCGGATCCGCATACGCAGGCCGCCGACGTCGGTTTCAGGCTCGCTGCCCCGTACAAACTGCACACCCTCGGCGTCGACCGACCGACCAAAGCCGTAGAGCAGCGGCTGCACATTGCCATCGATGGAGGCCAGCAACTCGCGACCGAAGGCGTCGTCCGCGTTCAGCACCGCATGACGCAGCCCCGGGTGACGGAAAAGCAGACGCTTGGCGGCGGCGTAGGCGGCAAGGTCACCGTGGTAGTCCAGATGATCGCGGCCCAGATTGGTGAGCACCGCCGTTTCCATTGCTACCGCACCGACACGGTTCTGATCCAGGGCGTGGGACGATACCTCCATGACCACCCGTTTGGCGCCAATGTCCCGCAGGCGCGCCAATTCCGACTGCAGGGTGATCGCATCGGGCGTGGTGTGCAGACCGCTTTGCAGCTGTCCGTAGCGGCCATAGCCCAGGGTGCCGAGCAGACCGCAGGGCGCATCCTCTTCATCCAACGCCTGGGCGATGAAATGGCTGCAGGAGGTCTTGCCGTCGGTCCCCGTGACGCCGATGACCTGCAATGCGGCCGAGGGGTGGCCGTAGAAACGCGAGGCGATGGCACCCGCACGCCGGCCCAGGGCCTCCACCGCGATCATGGGTACGGCGCGGGAAAGCGGCACACCGGACGGTGGACTCACGCCCGGCGCTTGCTCCCAGGCGACGGCGGCAGCACCGGCGGCAAGGGCCGCCTCCACATGCTGCAGTCCGTGACCCTGCGTGCCGGCACAGGCCAGAAACAGCTCTCCGGGGCGAATCCGGCGGCTGTCGATGGCCATACCGAGGATCTCCACATCCTGTTCCGGGGCGACCGGCGCCAGACCCTCCAGCAGTTCGGAAAGCCGGTGTCCGGCGGACAAGGTCGGTGCCGTCATCATGCCGGACCCCCGCTGTTGCCGTGACGGCTTTCGATCAACGGCAGATCGTCCGGAGAAACATCCAGCAGCCGCAAAGAGCCCGCCATCACCTTGGAAAACACCGGTGCCGCCACCAGCCCGCCGTAATAGACACCCTGGGGATCATTGATCATGACCACCATCACCAGCCGCGGATCGCTGGCCGGGGCCATGCCCGCGAACACCGAAATGTACTGATGCTTGGCATAGCTGCCGTGGATGAATTTGTGCACGGTGCCGGTCTTTCCCGCCACCCGATAGCCCGGCACCCGGGCCTTGTAACCGGTACCCTGGCGCGAGACCACGGTTTCCAGCATGGTGCGCATCTCGCGAGCGATCTTGGCGGTTATCACCCGATGGCCCACCGGCGGCTTGTCGAGCTTGAGGAACGTGACCGGATGGCGGACACCGCCGTCGGCAAGCACCGCATAGGCGCGCGCCAGCTGCAGCGCGGTCACCGAGATACCGTATCCGAATGCCACCGAGGCCCGTTCGACTTTCGGCCAGTTGCGATAGAACGGCAGCCTGCCGCTGACTT
>DATFML010000401.1:0-13544 GCA_035266965.1 Gammaproteobacteria bacterium | reverse complement strand
AAGGGCGAGGAGCTCCATCACCGGACCGTCCAGGGCGCCGTAGTGCAGGGTGTCGCCTTCGGCGCTGGCGATCTGTACCACCGCCAACAGGGCGTAGCCGCCGTCCGGATGAGGGCGGGCGTCCACGATGCGACCGACACTCTGTTCCGCCCCGGTGCCGGGCGAGAACAGCTCATCGCCGGGGACCGGAGCCTGTTCAGCGGCCAGCCGGCCCAGATACATGCGCCGTTTGAGCTTGCCCAGATACTGGGTGCGGGCGACCACTTCCTGGCCGGGATAGCAGCCTTTCTTGAAGTCCACCGCGCCGATCAGCTGCATGTTGGCCATCTGGGGCACGAAGGCGTCGGCGGTGGCCGGATAGATCACCGGTATGCCGGCCATGATGTCCAGCAGCGCCCATGCGGTGGAGCCGATGGGTGCGCTGCGCACGTTCGACGTGTCCCACAGCTTGCGCATGATCTCCAGAGGTCCGTAGATTTCGTAGCGGGGATGTCCGCCGGGAACCCGAATGAGCGTGCATTCCCGGGCCTGGACCGCCTGGTCCACCGCTTCCGGAACGGCTCCGAAGAAGTCCTGCAGCGGGTCGGAGACGCCGGGACCGGAGACACCGATCTGTACGAACGTGTTGCTGGCGTCATCCAGGGTAACTTGGGCCCGCAGCACGAACATGCGCAAACGTTTCATGCTGGTATCCACCAGCGATGCCGGCATGCGCAGGTAGTAGGTGTCTCCCCGCCGGAATACGCGGAAGCTGGCAAGCATCCGGCCCTTTGGGCTGCAATAGCTGCTGAGCTGGCTGTGGGTGTCGTCCACCTGTCGGATGTCGTTGCTGAGCTGACCCTGAAGGAAGGTTTCGGCCTCGGCGCCGTGCACGGCGATCAGACCCTGATGGGACAGATCGGCGAACACATCGCCGGTCAGGGCAATGCTCAGTTCCTGGTCCGGGTTGCCGTAGGTAGCCACTTCGCCGTCGCACAGCTCGGCGCCGGCCTTTTCGAGAAATTCCTTCCACTCTGCTTTCATCACTCGCGCCCCACAGGTTGCAGGGGCCAAATGGTAGACAATCTGTGCCGCCCTGTCAGCAGCCGTGCCGGATCCTGCGAACCCCGAAGGGGGTCGTCATTCTGACGGGAGCCGGCTCGTTCGTCCGGCCAGGTGGGGGGGGGTGGGCCGTGGCCCGGCCATATGAGCAGGCGACGGGGCAGCGGGACGGCAATTGGGGCGGGTCGTTCGGTTTGTGGCGGACAGGCTGCAACCGCGATGTTCTTGCCCCGGGCTCTAGTGGTCTGGCGCGTCGGTTCGGTAGAATGCTATAAAAGTGAAAATGAGCATGAATCCCAGATGAGCGGGCACCCGGCACCCCCGAAATTCCTTAATCTGCTGCGCATCCGCATGCCCGTGGGCGCGGTCGCCTCGTTCGGACACCGTTTTGCCGGCGTCGTGCTCTTTCTTGTGGTTCCTCCGGGTATTTATCTGCTGGACCTTTCCGTCCAGGGTCCCGCCGGGTTTGCCCGGGCGGCGGCGTTGTGGCATTCGGTTCCCGTGCAGCTGCTTTCCATCGCCGTGGTATGGTCTCTTGCCCATCACCTGTTCGCCGGCCTGCGCTTTCTGCTCATCGATCTGGAGGTGGGGGTGGACCGGCGCCGCGCGCGCCGCAGTGCCTGGGCGGTGAACCTGGCCGCCCTGTTGGTGGTGCTGGGCTACCTTGGAGCCCTGTTGTGACCGGTGCCGCCCACGGACTCAGAGCCTGGTTGCTGCAGCGCTTCACGGCTGTCTATCTGGCCGGATTCCTCCTCTTTGTGGTGGTACGCTTCGGTGTTTTCAGTGCGCCGATGGGCTATCAGGCCTGGCATGCCTGGCTTGCCGAGCCGCTGGTGAACCTGGCGGCGGCCCTGTTCGTGCTGTCGGTGGTCGGTCATGCCTGGGTCGGGATACGGGACGTGATCATGGACTATGTCCGTCCCGCCGGCATGCGGGTTGCGGTGCTGGCGGCTGCGGCGCTGGCGCTGATTGCCTGCGCCGCCTGGGGACTGAGGGTACTGTTTCTGGTGACGGTGAACGCATGACGGATGACTGGCGCGAACGGCGCAGCGTGGCGCGCGGTGGGACGGAGAAGGAGGTGCCGCGGCGCAAGTTCGACACGCTGATCGTCGGGGCGGGCGGCGCGGGATTGCGCGCCGCCCTGCAGCTGGCCCGAGCCGAGGCCCGTGTGGCGGTGGTGTCCAAGGTGTTTCCCACCCGTTCTCACACGGTGGCTGCCCAGGGCGGCGTCAATGCGGCCCTGGGTAACGTGCTGCCGGACAACTGGCACTGGCACATGTTCGACACCGTCAAGGGCAGTGACTACCTGGGCGATCAGGACGCCATCGAGTACATGTGCCGGGCCGCCTCACGGCTGGTCTACGAACTCGAACACATCGGCGTGCCGTTCTCGCGCCTGGACAGCGGACATATCTACCAGCGGCCATTCGGCGGGCAAAGCCGCGATTTCGGCGGTGAACAGGCCGCCCGCACCTGCGCGGCGGCAGACCGCACCGGCCACGCCATCCTGCATTCGCTGTACCAGCAGAACATCCGGGCCCGTACGCACTTCTTCGATGAGTATTATTCCGTCGACCTGATCCGGGACGACGAAGGTTACATTCTGGGCGCTCTGGTGCTGGATATCGCCACCGGCGAGCCCATGATCATCGAAGCCAAGACCACCTTGCTGGCCACCGGGGGCGTGGGACAGTTGTTCCGTACCAATACCAATGCGTTGATCAACACCGGCGACGGCATGGCGATGGCACTGCGGGCGGGCATACCGCTGCAGGACCTGGAATTCTTCCAGTTCCATCCCACCGGGGTGGCGGGCAAGGGCATGCTGATCACCGAAGGCGCCCGCGGCGAAGGCGGCTATCTGGTGAACAGTGAGGGTGAACGGTTCATGGAGCGCTATGCGCCCCATGTGAAGGATCTGGCCAGCAGGGACGTGGTCAGCCGCGCAATCGCCACGGAAGTGCGCGACGGACGCGGTTGTGGTCCGAACAAGGACTACGTGCTGCTCAAGCTCGATCACCTGGGGGCGGACGTGATCCGCTCACGTCTGCCTGGAATACGCGACACAGCGCTGACTTTTCTGCATATCGACCCGATCGATACGCCCATTCCGGTTTATCCGACGGCTCACTACACCATGGGCGGCATTCCCACCAACCGTCATGCCCAGGTGGTGGTACCCGAGCATCACGGCCCGGAGGAGGTGATCCCCGGCCTGTACGCCGCCGGCGAATGCGCCTGCGTTTCCGTGCACGGAGGCAACCGTTTGGGTGGCAATTCCCTGCTGGACATTCTGGTGTTCGGGCGGGCGGCGGCCAACCATATCAGCGGGCATCTGCAGGAGAACCGGTATCACCGTGCACTCTCCCGCGAGGGGGTGGAACGAGCCATGGGTCGACTGGCGCGCTGGGAAGGCAACGGCGACGGCGAATCGGTGGATGCGCTGCGCAGCGAGCTGCAGCAGACTATGGAACACTACTGCGGGGTGTTCCGCACCGAAGAGGTGCTCGAGGAGGGCCTGGAGCGGGTCCTGGCGCTGGAAGAGCGCCTGCAACACGCCCGCTTGCGGGACCACAGCAGAGTGTTCAATACGGCCCGCATCGAGGCCATGGAACTGGAGAATCTGATGGATATCGCCGTGGGCACCGTGCGCGCGGCGCTGGAGCGGCGCGAGAGCCGCGGTGCTCATTCGCGCATCGATTACCCCGAGCGCGATGACGTGCGTTGGCTGCGCCACAGCCTGTATTTCCGGGAGGGGCGGCGCATGGACTACAAGCCCGTGCGCATCAAGCCGCTGACGGTGGATTCATTCCCGCCCAAGCCGCGGGTCTATTGATACCGGGAGCAAAGGCTTTCTTCATGCGATTTTCCGTCTACCGCTACAATCCGGAAACCGACGAGCGGCCGTACATGCAGGACTTCGAACTGCCGGCCGACGAGGTTCATCCCGGTATGATGCTGCTGGACGCGCTGCTGGCGCTGAAGGCCCATGACGAGACCCTCAGCTTTCGGCGCTCCTGCGCCGAGGGGGTATGCGGCTCGGACGGCATGAACATCAACGGACGCAACGGGCTGGCCTGTGTCACGCCTGTTGCGCAGCTCCGGGAACCGGTGCGTATCCGGCCGCTGCCGGGCTTGCCGGTGATCCGCGACCTGGTGGTGGACCTGACCCAGTTCTACGAACAGTACCGGGCGGTAAAGCCTTACCTGATCAATCGGGAGCCGGAACCCGAGGTGGAGCGCCTGCAGTCCCCGGCCGAGCGTGCCGCGCTGGACGGCCTCTACGAGTGCATCCTGTGCGCGTGCTGTTCGACGTCATGCCCCTCGTTCTGGTGGAACCCCGACAAGTTCCGGGGGCCGGCCGCATTGTTGCAGGCCTGGCGCTTCCTGGCGGACAGCCGTGATGAGGCCACCGAGGAACGGCTCGCGGATCTGGATGGGCCGTTCAAGCTGTTTCGCTGTCATACCATCATGAACTGCGTGGAAGTCTGTCCCAAGGGATTGAATCCCACCCGGGCCATCGGTCGTATCAAGGAGCTGATGGTGAAACATTCATTGTGAGCGCGGTCGTTCGCATCCCGGGACGGCCCATCGGCAGCGGTGTCTGCATCCGCAAGGGCCATGTCCGATAGGCGGGCCGAGCGCAACAGGCTCCAATGGCAATGCCGTCGGGGCATGCGGGAGCTGGATGAGCTGCTGCTGCTCTTCCTCGACCGGGGCTACGAAAGCCTGGATGCGAAAGGCAGACGTGCCTTCGCTGTACTGCTGGGATATCCGGATGCGGTCCTGCTGGAATGGCTGATGGGCCGTATGGTTCCCACCGACAAGGAGGTCGGTCATGTCGTCGACGCCATTCGCCGGGCCGCTGCGCCTTGAGCCGCAAGTCTCGCGCTCACTGACCCGGTTCCTGTTCTTCCTCCATGCACTTGCTCTGGTAGCCGCCTGGACGGCCCCGCTTGCCTGGCCGGTCAAGCTGGTGTTGACCGCGGCCGTTCTGATCGGCGGCTGGCGCGAGCTACGTCGCCAACGGGGCGTTCGCGACGCCACGTTGCTGCGGATCGTATGGGGAGCTGACGGCACCTGGAGTGTCCGCGTTAATGGGCGGTGGCAATCGGCCCGTCTGGAGCCAGACGTCCACGAGCACCCGCTGCTGGTCGTTCTGCCTTTGCGTACCGAAGATGGCCGTGTGCGTCGGATCGTTATTGCCCCCGACGCGATCGACGCCGACAGCTACCGGCGATTGCGGGTTCGTATTCGGCAATCGGGATGACGGCCGCCGCATGAAGGACGCGGCAGAGTCAGCGCATGGAGCATCGGCCGGCGTGACGGAGAATTGCTCGCCGCCCAGGCAGACCGCGGCATCCACCGGATGAACCGTTCCGGGGAGCCGTTGGCCGACAACGCGCCGCATGTCATCGCCGGCACAATTCCATTAACCATCCGTTGCGGCCTTGAAGCCTTCCAAGTACAGCAGCGGTAATGCCACTCGCTTTCTGCGGTTGTCAGCCGTCTCTGTCGCCTCCCGGAGCCGGACGGTGAACGGCGACCCATGGACCGGCGCTGCCGGTCCCGAAGAAAGAATGCGGCCGTGCGGGTGCGCTCGATGCGCCTGTGTAAAAACTCTTGCATCTTACTCGTGCGCTCGATCGCGGCGTCCAATGCACAAATGTAAAAACACGGTCAGATGCATCAACGTTCGGATGCATTATTTACACACTAAATGCATTTGCGCGTTCGGATGCGCGGGGTTGTTGACCTGCATCATGGAAGCAAACCACTGACGAGCTAAAGTAGGCAGCGTCGGAGCAGGAGACGTGAGGCGCATCGCTACCAATGCCATGGTTGAGTCAAAAATTCCGTAGCAGGCTGCTCCGGTTCAACGATGGCGGGAAGAGAGCGTGTCGAACGGAAGCGATGGACAGCAGGAGCAGTCGTCGGCCATACGTGATCTTTGCGCGATATCTGTGCCGGTATGCGATTGGACTTGTGTCCAGCTCCTACTAGGACCATGCGCCATGGTGCCATTTAAGGTTTGGCGCCCCCCAGACTGGTCTTGTGCCCGCAGAGTGTCGGGTCCGCAGGGCAAGCAGTCACCCCAAGCGGTACGTTTGCTGTTAGCGTGCCACTGCCACATCTCGTTTTCGGAGGTATTTCATGCCAGATTTTGACAAGAAGATTTCCCGCCGTTCCGTGCTTAAAGGTGCCGCGTTGATTGCCGGTGCCACAGTCGGATCCAGTCTGCTTGTAGGCAATGCATCAGCCAAGGTCCCGAAGACGGCGATGCATTACCAGGATCACCCCAAGAGTGGTCAAGAATGCTCGACGTGCATCCAGTTCGTCCCTGGCAGCTCGCCGAAGAGCATGGGTACCTGCAAGCTGGTGCAAGGATCGATCAGCCCCCACGGTTATTGCGTCGCGTACTCTCGCAAGTAGCAAATCCCTGCAGATGAAGCATGCCGGCTTCGTTCGAACCGCGCGAAGTCGGTATGCCCTCCCGGTTTCGAAGATGTCGGCTGCGGTGCAGCGACTGTGGGGCTGCACGGGTCCGGACGTTTGAATCGAGCCGCGTCTCTCCGGACGGGGCTGGCATCGATCGCGGACTCGAAGCGTCTGCTCCCGCGTCAGTCGCACCGGGGAGCCTCTGCGTTGCCTATCGTGCTGCGGTGCACTTTGATCCGTGTAAACTGCGCTTTGCGCGTATTGCGCGCCCTGTCTCGACGGCCGATCCACGATGTTGAGATAGAACCTGCGGACACCGATGGGCGCCCGTTGGTACGGGTGCCACACAGCGTGCACGGTGCTGCGCGTGACTGCGTTCTGGAACGCGAAGCCTCACAGGCAAGCACAAACCTGCTTTAAGGGTATTTCCCGAAGGACGGCGCCGGTTGGTGCGTGGCGGCCTGGCGAGCTCGTTGGTGCCGTGGCTGCCGGGAATTGCGGAGCCGCGAACTCCCTCAGGGGTTGGGACGCCTCGAAGAGCGGACGACGGGCTTCGTGGTTTGATGCCGCCTGAAGGCCCGACGCGGATTGGAAGTGACGGCGTTGCCGTGTGGTCGGCAGTGCCTGCTCGTTTCAGAACGGCTGACGGCGGCAACGCGCCGATCGGCAGGGACAAGGCGCGGTCGAAAGCGGTTACCGCATCAGCCGGTGCCCCGTTCCTCCGGCGGCAGTGCCATCTGGCCCCGCTTGGCAAGGGCGGCACGCCGCTCCCGGGCCAGTCGCCGGACCGTTCCCACCATCGGCTTCAACTCTGCCGCGGCGGCCAGGGAGTCTTCCACGGTTGCCGCTTTGCGGGCCTGCCCGGGCGCCGATTCAAATTGCGGTTTGTGTGCCTCTTCCAGTTCGTCGCTCAGTTCGTCGGTCATTCCGGTGTCCTCTTTGTTGTGCGCACCCCGCAGGGGGGCGGCAATGTGTAGACAAGGATGGCTCAGGCCACTTTAGGGCGACGTGGGCGGGCTGTAAAGCACTGTCGTAATGCGGAAATTCCGTGCTCCTCAAGCAACAAACAGGCTTTTCCCCGGTGCCCCCCGACTGACTGACGAGTTATACGATCGCTAAAGAACAGCTTTAAGAAATTAAACTGTTATTTATGACCGTATCGTCCGTAGACTCGGCCCCAATGCCGATTCGATCCGCCTTAGGATTAAGCGATCCATAAAGGAAAACTTTAGAAACTTAAACTGTAATTAATCATTCGTTCCCCATAGACTGCCGCCAATTTCTGCAGGCTAGGGCTGCGGACCCGTGACGCGAAGCCATCGATCAACACTCAGTATCGCAAACAGGAGGACTCCTCAATGAGCGCGAATTACCAAGCGGGCGTAAAAGAGTACCGCGAGATGTACTGGACCCCGGACTATGTGCCGCTTGATACGGATCTGCTGGCCTGCTTCAAGTGCACCGGTCAGCCGGGCGTTCCCCGTGAAGAGGTCGCCGCCGCTGTCGCCGCGGAGTCTTCCACCGGTACCTGGAGCACCGTGTGGTCGGAGCTGCTGACCGACCTCGAATACTACAAGGGCCGTGCCTACCGCATCGAGGACGTGCCGGGTGATTCCGAGTCCTTCTACGCCTTCGTCGCCTATCCCATCGACCTGTTCGAGGAAGGTTCCATCGTCAATGTGCTGACCTCCCTGGTCGGCAATGTGTTCGGCTTCAAGGCCCTCAAGCACCTGCGCCTGGAAGATATCCGTTTCCCCATCGCCTACATCAAGACCTGCATGGGCCCGCCCAACGGCATCCAGGTCGAGCGCGACCGGCTCAACAAGTACGGCCGTCCGCTGCTGGGGTGCACCATCAAGCCCAAGCTGGGCCTGTCGGCCAAGAACTACGGTCGCGTCGTGTACGAGTGCCTGCGCGGCGGTCTGGATCTGACCAAGGACGACGAGAACGTCAATTCGCAGCCGTTCATGCGCTGGCAGAACCGCTTCGAATTCGTGGCCGAGGCCGTGCTCAAGGCGCAGGACGAGACCGGCGAACGCAAGGGGCATTACCTGAACGTCACGGCGCCCGATGCCGAGCAGATGCTGGAACGTGCCGAGTTCGCCAAGGAACTGGGCATGCCCATCATCATGCACGACTTCCTGACCGGCGGTTTCACCGCCAACACCAGTCTGGCCAAGTGGTGCCGGAAGAACAGCATGCTGCTGCACATTCACCGCGCCATGCATGCGGTGATCGACCGTCATCCGAAACACGGCATCCACTTCCGGGTGCTGGCCAAGTGCCTGCGCCTTTCCGGCGGCGATCACCTGCACTCCGGCACCGTGGTGGGCAAGCTGGAGGGCGATCGCGCCTCCACCCTGGGGTTCGTTGACCAGTTGCGTGAATCGTTTGTGCCCGAGGACCGCTCGCGCGGCGTGTTCTTCGATCAGGACTGGGGTTCCATGCCCGGTGTGTTCCCGGTCGCCTCCGGCGGCATCCACGTCTGGCACATGCCCGCGCTGGTCACCATCTTCGGGGACGATTCCTGCCTGCAGTTCGGCGGCGGCACCCAGGGTCATCCGTGGGGCAACGCGGCCGGCGCGGCGGCCAACCGCGTTGCGCTGGAGGCCTGCGTGAAGGCCCGCAACCAGGGCCGCGAGCTGGAGAAGGAGGCGCGCGATGTGCTGACCGAGGCCGCCGCCAACAGCCCCGAACTCGCCATGGCCATGGAGACCTGGAAGGAAATCAAGTTCGAGTTCGAAACCGTGGACAAGCTGGACGTCGCCTGAGCGCACGCCGCGCTCGCTGCGAACCCGACATTGAACTGAAGCGAGGAACACGATCATGGCAAGCATGTACGAGATGGGTGACTACCAGACCGCCCACACCCTTGAGACCTTCGGCTTCCTGCCGCCCATGACCCAGGACGAGATACACGAGCAGATCGTCTACCTGCTCGCCCAGGGTTGGACACCGGCCATCGAGCACGAGCATCCCTCCCGGGCCACCAACCACTACTGGACCATGTGGAAGCTGCCGTTCTTCGGTGAGACCAGCCTGGGCAACGTCATCAACGAGCTCGAGGCCTGTCACCGCGCCTATCCTGATCACCACATCCGCCTGCTCGGCTACGACAACTACACCCAGAGCCAGGGTCTGGCGTTCGTCGTCTTCGAAGGACGCGGCTGAGCCCGGTAACGGAAGGCAAACAACGACGCGACGGGGTTAGAGATGGCACAGACTGCAAACACTCCCACTCCCACTTCCGGTGCTCGCGAGGCATCTCGCGCCCGGCGCCGCGCCATGTCCACAAAGGGCAAGGCCGGTCTGGGCGTCGCCGGCAGTGCCTCGGCAAGCAAGCCCAAGGCAACGCCGGCCCGGGCATCGAGCCCCTCCACCCCCGGCGCCGGCACCGGCACCGGCGCCGGAGCGGGAGCTGCAGCGGTGACCTCACCGGCGCGGGCTGCCTCCCGGGCGCGGCGCCAGGCCACGGCGAGCCGCGGGAAAGCCGGCCTCGACACGACGGACCGCACCCGGGCGGGTTCGGTCGGTGCGGCGCAGTCGGGCAGTGCGGGAGCCGACCGGGAAAAATCCGGTTGTGGTTGCGGCTGCAAGGGTGAGCAGGCAGTGGCCGGTCAATCCCCGGAACGCCGGGACGATCACGGTTATGAACGGCGTCGTGGGCGGCGGGACGCACTGGCCGCGGCGTCCGCGCCGTCCCGTTCTGCGGGCAAGAAGCAGGTCGTGAACCCCAACGTCAACCGGGTTGCTTCCATGAGCGTGGGACGGGCGGCGGCGCTGGCCCGGCGCAAGGCCATGTCCGCACGGGGCAAGGCGGGACTGCGGGGCAACGGCCCGACCCAGGCGCAGACCGCGCGTGCCGCCAATCCGAATCTTTCCAGCCGGGAGCTCGCCCGTACGCTGCGCGCCCAGCGCAGTCAGAAGGGTGCGGCAGGGCAGAAAAAGTCCGAGCCCTGCGGACGCAAGCGCAGCCGTCCGAGCGCGGAAGGCGGCCACGGCCCAGGTGCCGCGCAGGATGCACCTTGGAAAGTCGGCGCAGGGGAAACCGCCTACGGCCAGACGGTGACCGGCACCCAGGTCGGGCGCAGTGTCCGGACCACCGGGGACGAGGCCAGCACCTGCCGCAGCGTGACCGGTACCGAGTATATGGGGGCCGATATATTCCGGCAGTTCTGCCAGACCGACCCCGGCAAGTCGGCGCGCAAGGTCGGTATCAGTCCCACCGGGCACGGCAACCGCGTGACGGGCAACGAGGTCGGCCGCAGCCGTAGCGTGACCGGCGACGAGCCGGGCACGTGCAAGCGCGTCACCGGCTCCCAGTACGTGGGTGCCAATCAATCCGAAGCCTTTTGCGGTACCCCCAACGAGCCCGGCCCGCTCAAGATCACCAGTTCCCAGACCCGTACGGGCAAGACGGTGACGGGCAGCAACGTGGGCCGCTCCAACCCGGTTACCGGCGACGAGACCGGCGCCGGCCGTGAGTTGACGGGGACCCAGTACATGCAGTCCGGCAACGGCAAGGCGCCGCCGAAGGTCGGCAGCAGTCAGACCCTGCGTGGCGGGTTCACGACCGGCACTCAGGTGGGTCGCAGCGAACGCGTCACCGGGGACGAGCCCGGCAGCTGCCGCAATATCACCGGCGACGACTATATCGGCAAGGAACAGTACAGTCAGTTCTGCGCGGCAACGCCCCAGCCCGGTGACGCCAAGGTCGGTGTGTCCCAGACGCAGAAGGGCAGGACCGTCAGCGGCACTCTCACCGGACGTTCGAACAGGGTTACCGGCGACGAACCCGGGACCTGCAAGGCGATCACGGGCACGCCCTACGCCGGGGCCGAACAATACCGCAGCTATTGCGAGCCGGAGCAGGGTCAGCTGGCGGCGGCACGCACCCGCGCGCAGCGCAGCACACCCGGTTCGGTCATGACCGGACTGCAGCCCGGCATCGGCGGAACCTTGACCGGTGCGGAAAAGGGTGCCTGCGAGAGCGTCAGCGGCACTCCGTACGTCGGCGCCGATCAATTCGCCGCCGCCTGTCCCGCCACGCCGGCCGATCCAGGCAGTCCGGATTTTCCTCAGCCGCTGGGTGAAACGCCCTGGGGGCACTTCAGCGTCACGCCGCCCCTGCAGGCTGCGCAAACAGAGGCGCGCAGCAGTGCGGTTACCGGCGCGAACTACGGCGACGGCCAGATCACCGGCCCGTTCGGAATGGCCTCGGGCAAGGTGACCGGCACCGAGGAAGCGCGCTTCGGACGAAGCAACGGCGCCGCCGCGACAGAGGATGTCATGGCGCCGCCCGCGGCCAGCGATGTCAACGGTCGCATCAAGTCGCGCATCACCGGCGAAGGCATGGATGCGGGGCAGAAGATTACCGGCGACGACTGGGAGCGCGGCGACCGGGTGACAGGAACGGAGGGAAGCTCGTCCATGGGGCGCAATCCGACCCGCCGCGGCGGGCCCATGAGCGCCATGTCCGCGTTGTCCCACGCCGACAAACGTAACGAGGAAGTGCCGGAGCCGATGAACAAGGTGACGGGCGGAAGTGGCAATACCGACCGCGGCGCCCTGGTGACCTATTCCGGCGGAGCCCGGGGCTGAAGCGGTTGACGCTGGCCTGGCGATATTCGGGAAAATGGCATGTTGAACCACCGCAACCATCCTAGGAACGGCCTCGCGCCCAACCCGGCCGCGCCTCGGCGGCGTCCGGGGGCGGTGGGCGGCGTGCGCCCGTCGGGGCTGCGTGCGAGCGGGATGGGCTCCCGGAGTTCCCATCCTCTGGTCCGAGCCGAGGAAAATGCGCGTCTGTTCGATTACGAACGGCGCGTCAAGTCGGCCTTCGACGCGATCGTGCCGACCCTCAAGCGGGTCTCCGCTCTGCAGCACGAGGAGCACTTCGAGTCGAGCGCGCAGCGCATGGCCCGCGAACAACTGGGCTTTGAGCTCCCCCGGCAGATCCTGGCCGACGCATGGGTGGAGCAGCTGGATATGCGTCGCCTGTTCGCCTGGTGCGTGTTCGAGACCTATCGCCGGTTCTGTGACGACTTTTTCAGCACCGACCCGCTGGGTTCCCACGAGAGGGACACCTTCGAGGCGTTCCTGCAGGAATGCGGGTTCCACACCCTGGATATATCGCCGTGCTCCGACGGGCGGCTGGCCCATGTCATACGGTTTGTGCTCCGTCTGCCGTACCGCGCGGTACGTCGCAAGTCCTATGCCGGCGCGCTGTTCGACATCGACGACAGTCTGGAGAAATGGACCGAGACCGAGCTGCTGCGGTTTCGCGAGGGTCGGCCCAATACGGCCGATGTGCCCACGCGCTACCTCAAGGCCGTGGTCTACCACTACAGCTCCGGCGACCCGGCCAGCGAAGGTTGTGCGGCCCACGGCTCCGACGCGGAGGCGGCGGCGCGCGCCGGGTTGGAACGGCTGCGCAGCTTTCAACAGGCAGTACAGAACACGCACTGCTGCGGCGCTTCCATCGACCTCATGCTGATCGGGCTGGATACGGATACCGATGCCATCCGCGTGCACGTGGTGGACGGTGACGGTGCCATCGATCTCGAAAGCTACGTCGAGGCGCTGGAATTGTACGAAGCAACCCGACAGTCTTCGCAACGGCCGGCCCAGGAGCTTATCGAGGCGCGGATTGGCGACGCGGCGCCGGATATGCCCGCCGGCATGCGGCGGCTGGTGGCGCGTCTGCTGGAGAACAACCTGTCACAGATCGAGTACGTCCGCAGTCACTACGGCGGTCGCTACGAGGACATCGGGCACGCCGAGCGTTTCATTGGCGCCGGCAAGGGCTTCGAGGAGGTGCAGCTTCGCAATCTCACCTATTTCGCCTACCTGGACACGGTGGAGGAAGCGACGCCCGACCTGGACGTGGGTGTGAAGATCTTTTCCCGGCTGAACGTCGCCCATGGGCTCCCGGTCCCGGTGGTGGTCCGCTACGACTACCAGGGTCACGTACCCGGTGCACGGGAGCGGGCGGTCGAACGATGCCGACGGGTGGCGCAGGCCATCGCTGCGCGCTATTCGGATCTCGTCAACGACGGTCTGTT
>DATFML010000400.1:0-6702 GCA_035266965.1 Gammaproteobacteria bacterium | reverse complement strand
ACGTGGCGGTGGTGTTCGATGCCCCCGGCGGCACGTTTCGCGACGAGTTGTTCGAGGCCTACAAGGCCCACCGCCCGCCCATGCCCGACGATCTGTCCTGCCAGATCGAGCCGCTGCACGATCTGGTGCGGGCGATGGGCTTTCCCGTCCTGCAGGTGCCGGGTGTGGAGGCCGACGACGTCATCGGCACCCTGGCGCGGCGCGCCACCGAGCGGGGCATGAACACGCTCATCTCCACCGGCGACAAGGACATGGCCCAGCTGGTGGACGGCCATGTCACCCTGGTCAACACCATGAGCGCGACGGTGATGGACCGCGCGGGTGTGCAGGCCAAGTTCGGCGTCCCGCCGGAGCGCATCATCGACTACCTGGCGCTGGTGGGGGACACCTCCGACAACATCCCCGGGGTACCCAAGGTCGGGCCCAAGACGGCCGCCAAATGGCTCAACGAGTACGGCTCCATGGATGCGCTGGTGGCGCACGCCGGCGACATCAAGGGCAAGGTGGGGGAGAGCCTGCGCGAGCACCTGGACCACCTGGCCCTGTCCCGGGAGCTGGCCACCATCCGCTGCGACGTGGCGCTGGAGGTGGGCCCCGCGGACCTGCGCCTGCAGCCGCCCGACACCGGGGCCCTGCGCGAGCTGCTCACGCGCCTGGAGTTCACCACCTGGCTGGGACAGCTCGACGAAGGCAGTGAGGACGCCGGGCAGCGGGACGCGCCCGCCGCCGACGTGGATTACGAGCTGGTGTTGAGCGAGGCGCAGCTCGACGGCTGGCTGCGGGAACTGGAGGCGGCCGAGGTGTTCGCCTTCGATACCGAGACCACCAGCCTGGACTACATGCAGGCGGACATCGTCGGCGTCTCCTTCGCGGTGCAGGCCGGCCGCGCGGCCTACGTGCCGCTGGCCCACCGTTACCCGGGCGCCCCGGAGCAGCTGGACCGCGACAGCGTGCTGGAACGGCTGCGCCCGCTGCTGGAGGATCCCCGGCGCGCCAAGCTCGGCCACAACCTCAAGTACGACATGAGCGTGCTGGCCCGTCACGGCATCGACCTGCAGGGCGTGCGCTACGACACCATGCTGGAGTCCTATGTGCTGGACAGTACCGCCAGCCGCCACGACATGGACTCCCTGGCCCTGAAGTATCTCGGCCACAAGACCATCAGCTACGAAGAGGTGGCCGGCAAGGGCGCCAGGCAGATCGGCTTCGACGAAGTGGCCCTGGAGCAGGCCGGACCCTATGCCGCCGAGGATGCCGACGTCACCCTCAAGCTGCACGAGTATCTGTGGCCGCGCCTGGGAGAGGAGGCCGGCCTGCGGCGGGTGTTCGAGGACATCGAGATGCCCCTGGTGCCGGTGCTCTCGCGCATGGAGCGCACCGGCGTGCAGGTGGACGTGGAGATGCTGCGGGCCCACAGTCTGGAGCTGACCGAGCGGCTGGCCGAAATCGAGGCCGAGGCCCACCGCCTGGCGGGCCACCCCTTCAACCTGGGCTCACCCAAGCAGATCCAGGAAATCCTGTACGCAGAGCTCAAGCTGCCGGTCACCGCCAAGACGCCCAAGGGGGCGCCTTCCACCGCCGAGGCGGTGCTGGCCGAGCTGGCCCTGGACTATCCGCTGCCGCGGGTCATTCTGGACTATCGGTCCCTGTCCAAGTTGAAGTCCACCTATACCGACCGTCTGCCCGAACGGATCGACCCGGACACCGGCCGGGTGCACACCTCCTACCACCAGGCGGTGGCCGCCACCGGGCGGCTGTCCTCCTCCGATCCCAACCTGCAGAACATCCCGGTGCGCACCGAGGAGGGTCGACGCATCCGCCAGGCCTTCGTGGCCGGTCCCGGTCATCGCATCCTGGCCGCGGACTACTCCCAGATCGAGCTGCGCATCATGGCGCACCTGTCCGCCGACGAGGGACTGCTGAAGGCCTTCGCCGCCGGCGAGGACATCCACCGCGCCACCGCCGCCGAGGTGTTCGGCACGGCGCCGGAGCAGGTCAGCGGCGAGCAGCGCCGGGCCGCCAAGGCCATCAACTTCGGCCTGATCTACGGCATGTCGGCCTACGGTCTGGGTCGCCAGCTGGGCCTGGACCGGGGCACCGCCCAGGAGTACGTCGACCGCTACTTTGCCCGTTATCCCGGCGTACGGGACTACATGGAGCGCACCCGGGCCGCCGCCCGCGACCGGGGCTTCGTGGAAACGGTGTTCGGGCGCCGCCTGTATCTGCCGGAGATCGGCTCGCGCAACGGCCAGCGCCGGGCCCAGGCCGAACGGGCCGCCATTAACGCGCCCATGCAGGGCACCGCCGCGGACATCATCAAGCGGGCCATGATCGCGGTGGACGGCTGGATACAGAGCGCCGACCACGGCGTGCGCATGGTCATGCAGGTGCACGACGAGCTGGTGTTCGAAATCACCGAAGGGCAGGTGGAGGCCGCCGGCGAGCGGATCCGCGCGGCCATGGAGGGCGCGGCCGCCCTGGACGTTCCCCTGCTGGTGGACATCGGCGTCGGGGCCAACTGGGACGAGGCCCACTGACGCCCCCGGGGCCGGGCGCATCCGGCCCGCCGCCGGGCGCCGGAAAAATTTCGCCCATGGATTTTTTCAGTCGTGAACTTTGGGCGGCGGCCTTGGTCATAACGATTGCGAGCGTTGCTGCACAGCGCTCACCCCGCTCTCCCTCCCTGAGCGGGTATTCCTCCTTACCCGGCACCCCCAAGTCGGGTGATTGACCCCGGTACTTCCCCCCCCTTGAATACCGGGGTTTTTTTTGCCCGTTTGCCGGGCTCCGCTTCACCCGGCGTTGACCTCCAGCCAGCGGTCCAGCTGATGACGGACCTCCTCCAGGCCTTCATGCTTGAGGGCTGAAAACAGCTGCACGGTGCTGTCGGGATGCAGCTCGCCGAGCGCCCGGCGCACCCGGTGCAGGGCCGCGGAAGCGGGCCCTCGCTTGAGTTTGTCGGCCTTGGTCAACAGCACGTGAACCGGGAGTCGCGCCTGATGGCACCAGTCCAGCAGCTGGCAGTCGTATTCGGTGAGCGGGTGACGCACGTCCATCAGCAGCACCAGTCCCCTAAGGCAGCGGCGTTCCTGCAGATAGCGCGCGAGCTCCGCCTGCCAGCGCTTCTTGACGGCCATGGGAACCTGCGCATAGCCGTAGCCCGGCAGGTCCACCAGCCGTCGGTCTTCGCTTACCTCAAAGAAGTTCAGCAGCCGGGTGCGCCCCGGCGTCTTGCTGGTGCGTGCCAGGGAGCGCTGGCCGGTAATGGCGTTCAGGGCGCTGGACTTACCCGCATTGGAGCGTCCGGCGAAGGCCACTTCCGCGCCCCGGTCGGGGGGCGCCTCGGTCGGTGCCGGCGCGCTCTTGAGGAATCGTGCCGCATGGTATGGGTTTGTCATGGCCGGCATTTTCCTCGTCCCGACGCCGTTTGTCATGGCCTTGTATAGTTGACCGGCCAGGTCTCGGCTGGTATACATTCATGTCTTTTTGACCAAGGGGTGCCGTCCGGTGCCAGCCGGAGGGCGTGGGGTCCTACGCGCGGCTACCCGCCGCGATTCCAGTGACTGTGCCGCGCGCATACGCAGTATGGCTAGAGGAGTTGCTCTACGATGAAGAAGTGGTTTGTATTCGCAGTCGCGGTTTCCGTATTTGGGGTTACGGGTACCGCCCTGGCCGAAGGTAAGCCTCTGGACCCGGGTAATGCTTCCGCGGGCAAAGCCGATTCCACCACTTGTGCCGCCTGTCACGGCGCCGATGGCAACTCCGTCAGCCCCACGTTCCCCAACCTGGCCGGTCAGAACGCGCCCTACATCATCAAGCAGCTTCACGACTTCAAGTCCGGCGCCCGCAAGAACGCCACCATGCAGCCCATGGCCGCGCCCCTGAACGACAAGCAGATCCAGGACCTGGCTGCCTGGTTTTCCAGCCAGCAGGTCAAGATCGGCCAGGCCGACCCCAAACTGGTGGCCCTCGGCGAGTCCATCTTCCGCGGCGGCGACATGAAGACCGGCGTGTCCGCCTGCATGGCCTGCCATGGTCCCACCGGCGCCGGCAACCCGGCCGCCCACTTTCCCGCGCTGCACGGTCAGCATGCCGCCTATGTGGTGGCTCAGTTGAAGGCGTTCCGCGCCGGCGACCGCCACAACGACGCCGGCAAGATGATGCGCGACATTGCCGCCAAGCTCACCGACGCCCAGATCGAAGCGGTGGCTTCCTACATTCAGGGGTTGCACTGAGCACAGGCTTCGCCAGGTTTGAAACGCAGGCAGGGGGCGAGCGCGATCGCCCCCCTGTCGCCTTCGACGAACGCAGTGCCATCGCGACCGCTTCAATTTCCACACCATAAGAGCGCCATCAGGCGCCCGCAATTCAGTGGGTGTACAATGAACGCGCTCGACCGCCCGCTGTCCTAATACGCCGATACCACGCCACCTGACAGTCTGCCATCTTGAGCACCGACGCACGCACCGAGAACACGCCGCCGGCCCCCTCGCGGTCCAAAATTCTGCTGGAATTCCTGGGGTCCATGAACCTGGCCATTACGCTGCTGGCGGCCACCGCCATTGCAGCCGTGATCGGCACGGTCCTCAAGCAGAACGAGCCCTACCAGAACTACGTCGTCCAGTTCGGGGCGTTCTGGTTCCAGGTCTTCAAGACCATCGGGCTGTACGACGTGTACAGCTCCTGGTGGTTCATGACCATCCTGGCTTTCCTGGTCATTTCCACCAGCGTATGCATCGTGCGCAACAGCCCCGGCATGTTCCGCGAGATGCGCAACTTCCGCCTGGGTGTGCAGCGCAAATCCCTGCAGGCATTCCATTTCAACAAGCAGTGGGACGTCCCTGCCGACCAGGACGCCACGCTGCACACGGTGTCCACCATCGTGCGGGCCTACGGTTACCGGGTGCGACGCAAGGACCATGGCGACCACGTGATGCTGGCCGCCATGAAGGGGCGCATCAACCGCCTGGGCTATATCTTCACCCATACCGCCATCGTGGTCATCTGCCTGGGCGCGTTGGCGGACGGTACCGCCTCGCTCAAGCTGAAGGCGCTCACCGGGGCCATTCAGGTGGAAACCCAGGACCTGCCCGCCTCCAAGGTGCCCAAGAAGAGCTGGCTGTCGGTGCACAACCCGTCCTTCCGGGGCAGCGTCACCATCCCGGAAGGCACGTCGGCCAATCTGTGCTTCCTGCAGCTGTGGAACGGCTATCTGGTGCAGCCGCTGCCGTTCACCATCGACCTGAAGAAATTCCGCATCCGGCACTACCCGAGCGGCAAGCCCCGCTCCTTCGAGAGCGATGTGGTCATCCACGATCCCAAGGACCCCGGTCATCCCATTGCGGCCACCATCGCCGTGAACCACCCGCTGACCTACAAGGGCTACACCATCTATCAGGCCAGTTTCAGTGACGGCGGCACCCATGAAACCCTCAAGGCCTGGCCGCTACAGAGCTCGGACCTGGATCCGCAGGTGGTCAAGAGCTCGGTGTTCTCCAAGGTGCCGGTGAACACCGCCAAGGGTCCGCTGACCCTGGAGCTGACCAACTTCCGGATGTACAACATCAACCGCAAGGAGACCAAGAGCGGCAAGGAGGACTTCTTCAACCTGGGGCCGAGCTTCACCTACAAGCTGCGTAACGCCGAAGGTGTCGCCACCGAGTACAACACCTACATGGCCCCGGTGGAGCAGGACGGGCGCCTGTTCTATCTCACCGGCATGCGCACCTCGCCGGCGCAGCCCTACCGGTACCTTCACATCCCGGCCGATCCCGACGGCGGGGTCAAGCGATTCATGACCTTCAACGCCTGGATCCACGATCCGGCGCGGGTCAAGAAGGTGGCCGAGCAGACCACCCGGGAAACCTTCGCCGAGGCGAAGATGAACAATGAACAGATGGAACACCGGATTGTCGATACCATGGACCGGCTTGTTTCCCTGTTCGCCGAGGGCGGCTTCCAGGCCATCGCCCAACAGGTCGACAAGCAGGTGCCCAAGGATCGGCGGGGCAAGGTCATGGACGCCTACATGAAGGTTCTGCAGAATGTGCTTGGAACCCTGTACGTGGATGTGCTCAAGAAGGAAGGTGTAGACGTTTCCAAGGGCATCAGCCAGAAGAACGCCCAGTTCTACGACGACGCCCTCACCGCCATGGCGGCACTGCCCAAGTACGGGGCCCCGTTCTTTCTGCAGATGACCAATTTCAAGCAGGTCCAGGCCTCGGGCTTTCAAATCGCACGTGCCCCAGGCAAAATTGTTGTATATATGGGCTTTGGGCTGCTCATCATCGGTGTGTTCCTGATGTTCTACGTGGCACACCGCCGGCTCTGGTTCTGGGTGGACCGCGGCGACGGGGGCACCCGGGTATTGTTCGCCGGTACCGGCAATCGCAACGAGCGGGACTTCGAACAGGAATTCGAGACCCTGCGGGATACGTTCGAACGCCAGTTCAACTCCTAAAACGGCCGGACTGCGGAGTTTCCCGCGCCGGCGCCGACTGCACCGAGGAGAGATGACATGTCCGTGACACAGCATGACATGTTGAAGGATTTCAAGGCCCCGTCGTTCTGGCAGGCACTGAGCTGGTTCGACTGGGCGTGGGCCCTGTTTGTGCTGGCGTCCGCGATTACCGCTTACGCCTATGCGGGTCACATCGGCAGCCCGATGGACCAGTACCAGACCGGCATTCTGGGGCTGTGGAC
>DATFML010000399.1:0-3528 GCA_035266965.1 Gammaproteobacteria bacterium | reverse complement strand
ATGCCCAGCCGGCCGGCGGCTGCTGTTTTCTGACCGACGAGCAGTATTCGGTCAAGCTGGCGGACCTGTGGAAGACCCGCGGCACCCGGCGCTACGAGCTGGACGACATCATGCTGCTGAAAGTGGGGCGCCACCTGCGCCCGCGGCCCCACTTCAAGCTGATCGTGGGTCGCGAAGAGGGGGAAAACCGTTTCCTGGAGGGTTACAGGAAGCAGTTCACCCACTTCAGGCCGGTCAGCCACAACGGACCGCTGGTGCTGCTCGATGGCGAAGCCGGCGAGGAGGATCTGGAGCTGGCGGCACGCCTGACGGCCCGTTACAGCCAGGGGCGCAGCGCCGATTCGGTGCGGGTGGAGGTGACGGACCGTGCGGGCGCCAGCCGGCTGCTGGATGTGACGCCCTTGCCGGCCGCGTCGGTTCCCAGGGAGTGGCACCTGTGAGCCACTATCAGCTGGACGCGCGCAACCTGCTGTGCCCGCTGCCGGTGATCCGGGTCCAGGATCAGATCCGGGATCTCGGCGCCGGGGATACCCTGGAGGTGGTCTGTACCGATCCGGGCGCCACCCAGGACATCCCGGCCTGGTGCCGGATAAACGGCCACGAAGTGCTCGAAAGCCGTAGCGCCGAGCGGGACATCTTCATTACCATACGGGTCGCCGGCGACTAGTCGCCCGCATCACCGCCGCCAGACTGCGTACTACATGGATCTGACCGCCACCGACAATCCGTCCGCCGCCGGGGACGAGCGTTACCGCGCCACGCGCCGGGTCACCCTGGTGGGTGCGGTCGTGAATCTCGTGCTGGCGGTGGCGAAGATCCTGTTCGGGATTGTGGGCCAGTCCCAGGCCCTGGTGGTGGACGGGGTGCATTCCCTGTCCGACCTGGCCAGCGACGCCATGGTGATGTTCGCGGCCAAGCATGCCAATCGGGACGCCGACGAGGATCATCCCTACGGGCACGGCCGCATCGAAACGGTGGCCACCGTGGTGCTGGGCGTGTTTCTCATCCTGATCGGCATCGGTCTGGGCTACGACGCCGGCGAGCGCCTGTTCCGGCCCCAGCTTCTGACCCATCCGGCGGCGTTTACGCTGTTGGTGGCGCTGCTGTCCGTGTTCGCCAAGGAAGGGCTCTATCACTACACCACGGCGGTGGCCCGCCGGGTGCGCTCTTCCCTGTTGCACGCCAATGCCTGGCACCACCGCTCCGATGCGATTTCGTCGGTGATCGTGGTGATCGGTATCGGCGGCACCCTGGCCGGCCTTCCCTATCTGGACTCCCTGGCGGCGGTGGGCGTGGCCTTCATGATTGCGAAGATCGGCTGGGACCTGAGCTGGCACAGCCTGCGGGAGCTGGTGGATACGGCGCTGGATGCCGAGCAGGTGGCGGCCATCCGCCAGGCCATCATGTCCGTGGACGGGGTGCGCGCCTTGCACATGCTGCGCACCCGCCGCAGCGGCGGCGCCGCCCTGGTGGACGTGCATATCATCGTGGATGCCACGTTGAGCGTCTCGGAAGGTCACCAGATCGGCGAGAAGGTGCGCACCCGGCTGCTGGGCGGGTTCGACGAGGTGACCGACGTGACCGTCCACATCGATCCGGAAGACGACGAGCAGGCTTCCCCCAGCAACCATCTGCCGCTGCGCGAGGAAATGCTCGACCGCATCCGCAAGCGCTGGAGCGACATCGACGCCGCGCGACGGGTGGAGAACGTCACGCTTCACTACCTGGATGGCAAGGTGCATGCGGAAGTGGTGCTGCCCCTGGATGTGGCCGCCGGCCCCGAGCAGGCCCGGACACTGTCATCCCGGTTGGTGTCCGCGGCGAAGCGCTGCCCGGAGGTGGGCGAGGTGACCGTCTATTATCACTGAACGCACTGCCCGGCGCGCACCATTTTGGAGCATCGCAGTTCGAGCGTGCACTGTTATAGTGCACATATAACAGACCCGGCTGACGAAAGTGACCGCTGTTGTCCTTGCATTCAATGGCTTAGTGCCTGGCATATTAAATGCACCGCCAGCGCGCAAAGTCACGCACCGCGATCCGAGTCGACAGCCGGCTTGATTTCACCCTGATTTGGAGGAGCACTCGATTATGTCCGCTAAGGTTTTGAAGATGATCAAGGATAACGGGATCAAGTTCGTGGACCTGCGGTTCACGGATACCCGCGGCAAGGAGCAGCATGTCTCCATTCCGTCCCATCAGGCGGACAGCGGTTTCTTCAAGGACGGCAAGATGTTCGACGGTTCGTCCATCGCGGGCTGGAAGGGCATCAACGAATCCGACATGGTGCTGATGCCCGATGCGGCCACTGCGGTGCTCGACCCGTTCATGGACGAGCCCACCCTGAACCTGCGCTGCGACATCCTCGAGCCCAGCACCATGAAAGGCTACGAGCGCGATCCCCGCTCCCTGGCCAAGCGCGCCGAGGCCTACCTGAAGTCCACCGGCATCGCCGATACCGCCTACTTCGGTCCGGAGAACGAGTTCTTCATCCTGGACGACGTGCGCTGGGGCTCGGACATCAGCGGTGCCTTCTATAAGGTGGATTCCGAAGAAGCCTCCTGGAACTCCGAACGGGTCTTCGAGGACGGCAACGTGGGCCACCGTCCCACCGTGAAGGGCGGCTACTTCCCCGTGCCGCCGGTGGATTCCCTGCAGGACGTCCGCTCGGCCATGTGCCTGGCCCTGGAGGAAATGGGCCTGACGTCCGAGGTGCACCACCACGAGGTGGCCACCGCCGGGCAGTGCGAGATCGGCGTCGCCTTCGGCACCCTGTTGCGCAAGGCCGACGAGGTGCAGATCCTCAAATACGTCGTGCAGAACGTGGCCCACGGCTACGGCAAGACCGCCACCTTCATGCCCAAGCCGCTGGTGGGCGACAACGGCAACGGCATGCACGTGCACCAGTCCCTGGCGAAGAACGGCAAGAACCTGTTCTCCGGCAACAAGTACGGCGGGCTGTCCGATAACGCGTTGTACTACATCGGCGGCCTCATCAAGCACGCTCAGGCCCTGAACGCCTTCACCAACGCCAGCACCAACAGCTACAAGCGCCTGGTGCCGGGCTTCGAGGCGCCGGTCATGCTGGCCTACTCGGCCCGCAACCGCTCCGCGTCCGTGCGCATCCCCTATGTCTCCAACCCCAAGGCCCGGCGCATCGAGGTGCGTTTCCCGGATTCCACCGCCAACCCCTATCTGGCCTTCGCGGCCATGATGATGGCCGGCCTGGACGGCATCCAGAACAAGATCCACCCGGGCGACGCCATGGACAAGGATCTGTACGACCTGCCGCCCGAGGAGGAGAAGGAGATTCCCAAGGTCTGCCATTCCCTGGATCAGGCCCTGGACGCCCTGGATCAGGACCGCAAGTTCCTGACCGCCGGCGGCGTGTTCACCGACGACGTGATCGACGGCTACATCGAGCTGAAGATGCAGGAGGTCACCCGCCTGCGCATGACCACCCATCCGGTGGAGTTCGACCTCTACTACAGCCTGTAAGCGCTGCGCTCCAAGAGCGAAAGGACGCCC
>DATFML010000398.1:0-5147 GCA_035266965.1 Gammaproteobacteria bacterium | reverse complement strand
CGAACTGCTGCTGGTGCTCGCGGGTGTCAGTGGGTTCCTCTGGTTCCGGGGGCGCAGGCTGGCGCAGGCACTGGCCATGGCCCGCAAAGCACCGCCGCCGGCGCCGGTTGAACTACCGGTGGAGAACAGTTCATATGCCAGCTTTCTGAGCGGCGAACTGACCCGCTCGGAGGAACTGCTGGCTGAGTCCGCGGTGTCCGCAGGCGACACTGACGCAGAGCCGCAGGTGGAGGAAGGCGGCCCGGACACGGAAGAGGGGGAAAACGCCGTTGCAGACGCGCAGGCAGACAACGAGTTGCTTGTCGTGCGGCGTGCGTTTCTGCAGACCGAGCTGGCGGCCCAGGACGCTGCGGACGACGGAGTCGAGTACCGGCAACGGTTGCTGGAGGGATTGAAGACCATCCAGTGGCCGGGCGCAGGCGGCGACGCCGGTACGGCCAAGCTCGGCCGACGCTATGAAGAGGAGCTGGCCCGCCTGCGGGCGGTGATAGGCAACCAGCATGAAATCATGCGGGAGCTGGAAACCATCGTCACTGCCAACAGCGGTACCGACGAGACGGCGGACGAAGCCCGCCGCAAGCTCGAGCTGTGGGAACAGCAGGCGGCTGAGCTTGAACGCTGCGTCGGTGTGCTGGAAACGGAAAACAAACGCCTGCGGACCGAGTATGGCGAACAAGCAGGTGAATCAAACGCATCCGAGCCGAGCGCGACCGTCTCGGAGGAGGACGATCAGCTCAGGTCGCTGATCGGCAGTCAGCAGGAGACCATCAATCAGCTGCACCAGCTCGTGCAGGGTCTGGTGCCGGAAGCTGAAAAAGCCAAGCAGCTGACCGACATCATCGGGCGTATCGAACGGGCGAACAAGGAACTCAACACCTGCGTGGTCGTTCTGGAAGACGAGAACGATCTGCTGCGGGGGCGCGTCCAGGCGCTGGAATCCACATCACCGGCGGCGCCGGCGGACAGTCAGCAACAGCTCGGCAGGATCGAAGAGTTGGAGGCGGAAATCCAGTTCAAGGATGCCGCTATCGAAGAACTGCAACAGCAGTGCCAGTCCCTGGAAAGCCGATTTGCCGCCCTCAAGGAAAAGGATGGGTAGAGCCGCTGATGCGCGCCGTGGCCGGCGTCAACGGCGGTCATGCCGCAGGTAGCTGTTGAGCAGCTGCGCGTCCTTGAACGCGCAGCCGTTGTCGGCATTTGCGAACAGGACGAAAACGGCGTTTCCTTTCCGTTGCCAGTTTGCGACCCGAGTGGCCCAGCCGCGCAGCGCGGCGGCGCCGTAGCGTCCGCCACCGGCGGGCGCCGGCCCCGGCAGGCGTGCATAGACGAACGACCCCGCAGCCGGCGCCGGCCCAGCCCCGGCGCCCCCGTCGCGAACGCACGCTGCGGCGCCGAATTCCCCCAGCAGATTGTAGACTTCCCGCCGATGCCACTGCGCATCGGGCAGCGCAAAGGCACAGAGTCTGTCGCTGGGCAGGGCGGCCAGCAGGCGCGACAGGCGATCGCTCATGGGCGGCAGTCCGGCCGGCAACTCGATCAACAGCGCGGCAAGCTGTTCATCCAGGGGTTCGAGGGTGCGCAGCAGCGGGGCCAGCGCGTCTTCCGGGTGACGCGAACAGACCTTGTGGGCCAGCGTGTGCGCCATCCTGGCAGTGAACCGGAAATCGGAGGAGACGCAGCTCCGCCAACTCTCCATCTGCTGGCGGGTGGGGACGGTGTGGGATAGATCGAGCTCGATCACGTTGAAACGAGCGGCATAATGGGCCAGCCGTTCCTCCTCAGGCAGCCCGGGCGGGAAGAAGCGGGAACTGCGTTGCGGATCGCGCCATCCGCAAGTGCCTACATATACGCCGACATCGATCATGGCTTCGATGGCCAGGGTTTCAGTGATAACGTCCGCCGCCCGCAAATCGTCGACGCCAATAGGGCGAGTCGAGAGAGGCGGTCGTGACCCGGCTGCCCCGGGTCGGCGCATGGATGAATCGCCCGTGGCCGATGTAGATGCCTACATGGGACACCGACCGGCCGTGGATGTGGAAGAATACCAGATCTCCGGGATGCAGGTGCCGCACATGTACGGCGTGACGGTATTGCTGGCGTACCGTGCGCGGAATCCGGATGCCGGCATGGGCGTAGCTGTAATGGGCGAGGCCGCTGCAGTCGAAGCCCGACGGGCCGTCGCCGCCGTAACGGTAGGGATGACCCAGCATCCGGTGGGCTGTGGTGACAATGGCGGTGCGTGCCGGAACCGGTGTGTGGTGGCGTACCGGCGGCGTGGAGCAGCCGCCCAGAAACGCCGCCGCGAGGGTGGCGAAAGCGATGCCCGCCAGCACGCGCCCGCAGGCGTCGACCCATCGGTGCAAGTGGACTGTCATTGATGATCCCCGTCGCAGCCGGCAGGATCAGTGTACGCAGGCCCACGACCGGTTTCCACGAACCCCGTCACGGCCCCGTGCATCGCTTCGGCGCGCCGTGTAGGCTTGGGGCAGCGGCTCGCGGCCACTCCGGCTTTATGCAGGCATGATGCGAAAATCTCTGTTGCTGATGTTGTTGGCGCTCTCGGGACGCGACGCCTGGGCGGCCGGCGGCGCCGTGCACAGTGATCCCATTGCACCTGTGATCCTCGGTGTCACCGGAATCCTGCTGTTCGCCCTGGCCGGACGTTACGGGGCGCGCAAGCTGGGCCAGCCGTCGGTGCTGGGCGAGCTGGTGATGGGCGTCATCATCGGCAACGTGCTGTACTATTTCGGGTTCGATTTCATCGTGGTGCTGCGGGAGGGGACCGCGGTGTTCGACATGCTGGGGCGCATGCTGGACGGTGTTCCTCTGACCGAGGCCGCCCGGCAAAGCATCGGCCAGCCGGCCTACCACCAGGTGCTCGCTGCCCTGGACGGGCCCCACGGGGGCGATTTGCTGCAGGTCGCGCAGACCGTAGACGTGTTTTCACGCTACGGTGTGATCTTTCTGCTGTTCCTGGTGGGCCTGGAAACCAGCGTCGACGAAATGCGCAGTGTCGGATTCGACTCCCTGCGGGTGGCCCTGTTGGGTGTGGCGGCACCCTTTCTGCTGGGCTTCTATGCGGCGCGCCTGTTGATGCCGGAGCTGAGCGTCAATGTGGACCTGTTCGTGGCGGCGACCCTGGGGGCGACCAGTGTGGGGATCACGGCGCGGGTACTGCAGGACATGGGCTGGCTGCGGTCCCGGGTCGCCCATGTGATTCTCGGCGCGGCCGTCATCGACGACGTACTGGGCCTGGTCATGCTGGCGATCGTATCGGGTATCGTGGTGTCCGGCGGCGTGGAACTGGGGGGCATCGTCCATGTGGTGGTGTTGTCGGCAGTGTTCCTGGTCGGCGCGTTCGTGCTCGGTCCCTATTTCCTGAGCGGCACGATCTGGCTGTTGCGGCGTCTGGATATCGTCGAAGCCAAGATTTTCATTTCGTTTCTGTTCGTCATGGTGTTGGCGTGGCTCGCGAACCTGGCGGGACTGGCAACCATCGTGGGCGCGTTCACGGCGGGCCTCATTCTGCACGATGCCTATTTCAAACACTGGGGCAACCACGAAGAGCACCGTTTCCGGATCAAGGACCTGATCGCTCCGCTGGAAGCGATTCTGGTGCCGATTTTCTTCGTGCTGATGGGGATTCAGGTCAAGCTGGAGACCTTTCTCGACTGGCATGTCATCGCCATGGCCGGAGGACTGCTGGTGGCGGCGGTGGCCGGCAAGATCGTCAGCGGCCTTGGTGCCGGGCGCGACTGCAATCGGCTTGCGGTCGGGCTGGGCATGATGCCCCGGGGGGAGGTCGGCCTGATATTCGCATCCATCGGCAAGAGTCTGGGAGTCATCAGTGCATCGCTGTTTTCGGCGGTGGTGCTGATGGTCATCGTGACCACGGTGCTTACGCCGCCGCTTCTCAAATGGGCCTTGCGCGGTGGCGACTGCGAGCCCGGTTTGCGTCGAAAGGCGCAGCGTGGCGTCGAGCCGGACAATGTCGACGGGTCCTGAAAAAGGCGCTGCACGGGCCGCTGCAGCGGCGATCATGGCTTGGTAGGGGTGTCCGGGACGCTCATTTGGTCCCTGTAGACTCCGTTTCTTGCCCCCTTGCGACTTCCGGTCATCTGCCTGATCGACCCATGCCGATACCGCCCGCAGCGGATTTCTGCTAGGATCACGGCACTCCGGTTGTGACTCCTCGCCGAGCAGAACCTTGCAGCCTTATGCAAGGCTGAATCAGGCCCAGTTTGAACCCTATATCTCTGTCGTTACAGAATCACTACGGGCCTCACTTGCAGAGGGCGCGGCCGCTGGCCTCGTGATTCGAGTCCGGTGCGGCGGGCGCAACGCGTCCAATGATACGGGCTATTGAAGATTCATTGTCTCTTGACGGGCGATGTTTCGACAATTCGAATAACTCACAAAGCGGCAACCTATGACCCGTGAGAATCTGCAACATCTCCAGGACCGGGCTACAGCAGCCGGTTCTTCCCTGGAGGAAGCCATCATCGATTCCGGCCCTTCGAAAGATGAAGTCCTGTCCGCTCTCAAAGAGCGGTTTGGCTGCCCCGTGGTCGAATACGACGAGGATCTCACGGCCTCTCAGTCGATCGTGCGACGGATGGATGTGGAGACGCTGAAGGCCGATCTGTGGATGCCCCTGTCGGTAGGCGAAGGTTCGGCGGAGGTGATTGCCTGCAGGCCCGACGATGCCGCACTGCTCAGGAAGATACGTGAAGCCCTCGGGGTGACGGAAATACGCTTCCTGGTCGCCACCCCTGCCGACCTGACCAGGATCATCGAGAACAGCTGGGATCTTAACGCAGACTTTCCGCCGTCGGGCGGCAGGACGCCACTGGCCAAGGTCAGGACCTATCTCGCCGGGGTACGCACCCGCTACGCCGCGCAGAGAACCCGTTTTGCAAGGGGCCGGACCGGGCTTGCGCTCGCCCGGACCGGGCTTGCCTTCATCAGCATCGCGGTGGCATTCCTGCGCCTTTTCGGAGCGGGCTGGCTGCTCGCCATGGAGATACCGCTCCTGATTCTGGGGCTGGTGGCGGTTGTTGACGGCCTGCTGTGGTATGTGCCGGCGCGGCGCGAATCAGAAGAGCTATTTCCCTATCCTCCCTACGACGTGCCGGAAGCTTATGCCG
>DATFML010000397.1:0-17279 GCA_035266965.1 Gammaproteobacteria bacterium | reverse complement strand
AAGGGCGATGCACAGTTGACCGTGGTCGGCACTGCATTCGCCGGCGAGCCGTTCGGGGCCACCGTCGGCAAAGGCGAGTGCGTACGCATCATGACCGGCGGCAAGATGCCCGACGGCGCCGATACGGTCATCATGCAGGAGCATGCCGAGCGCGACGGCGAGCGTATCCGCATCGGGGCGGGCCACCGGCAGGGTCAGAACGTGCGCCATGCAGGAGAAGACATGGCGGCTGGCCGGGCGGTGCTGGAACCCGGCAGTCGGCTGTTGCCTGCGGATCTCGGCCTGATCGCGTCCCTGGGCATCGGCGAGGTCCGCGTATCCCGGCGTCTGCGGGTCGCCTTCTTCTCCACCGGCGATGAGCTGCGTTCCATCGGCGAGCCTCTGGGTGAAGGTCAGATCTATGACAGCAACCGCTACACCCTGAACGGCATGCTGACACGCCTGGGCGTGGATGTCATCGACATGGGCGTGATCCGCGACGAACGCGAGGCGGTCCGCGAGGCCTTTCTCGAAGCGTCCCGCTCGGCTGACGCGGTCATCACCTCCGGCGGCGTGTCGGTGGGCGAAGCGGACTACGTCAAGGAAACCCTGGATGCACTGGGCTCAGTGGGGTTCTGGAAAATCGCCATGAAACCCGGCAAGCCCCTGGCCTTCGGCCGGGTGGGCGACGCCATGTTCTTCGGACTGCCGGGCAACCCCGTGTCGGTCATGGTCACCTTTTACCAGTTTGTCCAGCCCGCCCTGCGTCAGATGATGGGCGAACGCCGTGCCGCCCCCATTACCGTACGGGTGCCCTGCGCCACCGCCCTGCGCAAGGTGCCGGGGCGAACGGAATTCCAGCGCGGCTGCCTGCAGCATGATCGCGACGGTGCTCTGACGGTCAGCACGACGGGCCTGCAGGGATCCCACGTGCTCAGTTCCATGAGTCACGCCAACTGCTTCATCATTCTGCCCGGCGAATCCGCCGGGGCGGAGGCCGGCGAGCAGGTGGAAGTGCAGCCCTTCGAGGGCCTTGTCTGAGGGCCGGCCCTGGCGCGCTGCGGACCGGGGCCGGCGGCGGCGCCCCAACGACATGGGGGCAAACAGCCGCAGCCCTCAACAGGCAGACGCCTGCACTGCAGATGCACGGCGCAGGCGCGGCGGATCGGCTGCGTCCGTAGGACAGTACGCCTCCCGCCGTCTACACTGACAGCATGAGACTGACCACAACCCCCCTTCTTTCTGACCTCTATCAACTCGCCATGCTGCAGGCCTACTACGACTGGAGCATGGAACAAACAGCCGTATTCGAGTTCTTCGTCCGCGACCTGCCGCCCCAGCGCAATTTTCTGGTGGCCGCCGGCCTTGAGCAGGTGGTCGAATTTCTGGAAGGCCTGCATTTCGAAGCCGACGAACTGGAGTGGCTCGCCTCGCTAAAACGCTTCAGTGGAACTTTCCTCGACCGGCTCGAAAAGCTGCGTTTCACCGGCGACGTCCACGCCATGGTCGAAGGAACGGTGTTCTTCCCCAACGAACCCATCGTACGCGTCACGGCTCCCATGCCCGAAGCCCAGCTGGTTGAAAGCCGGATCATCAATCTGCTTCATTTCCAGACCCTGGTCGCTTCCAAGGCGGCACGCTGCAGACTGGCCGCGCCGGGCAAGCTGCTGGTGGACTTCGGCATGCGCCGGGCCCATGGTGCCGAGGCGGCGCTGCTGGCGGCCCGTGCGGCCTATCTGGCCGGTGTGGACGGCACGGCGACCGTGCTAGCGGGCCGCCATTTCGGCATCCCTCTGTACGGCACCATGGCGCACTCGTTCGTGGAAGCCCATGACGACGAGCTCACCGCCTTCGAGCACTTCGTGCGCACCAATCCCTCGGCAGGCACGTTTCTCATAGATACCTACGACACCGAAGCGGCGGCCCGCCGGTTGCCTCCGTTGGTGCAGCGTCTGCGCACCGCGGGTATCGAACCGCGCGGCGTGCGTCTGGACAGCGGCGACCTGGGCGCGCACGCCCGCGCGGTGCGCCGGATACTGGACGACAACGGCCTGCAGGGGATGCAGATCTTCAGCAGCGGCAACATGGACGAATTTGCCCTGCGGGATCTGCTGGAAGCAGGCGCACCGGTGGACGGTTTCGGCGTGGGGACGCGACTGGATACCTCCAACGAAGCCCCCTACCTGGATTGCGCCTACAAACTCCAGGAATACGCGGGCAAACCACGACGCAAGTGTTCGGAGGGCAAGGCCACCCTGCCCGGGCGCAAACAGGTGTATCGTTGGTATGGGCCGGACGGGGAGCTCCGGCGCGATCTGGTCGCGGCTGACCGGGAGACCCATCGCGGCGGCGAACCGTTGCTGAAGCTCTGTATGCAGGGCGGACGGAGAACAACCCCCTGGCCGGACCTGGAGCAAGCCAGGGCCTATACGGCCGGACAGCTGGAGCGCCTGCCCACACACCTGCGCAGCCTGGAACCGGCCGCCGAACCCTACCGGGCCGACATTTCTCCGGCGCTGCTCGAGTTGGCGGCCGAGCTGGATCGCTCGCCCCATTGAATTCCACGGGGACATCCCCCACATTTTCGACTAGTGGTCCATGCGCCGCCGTATTTCCGCCTATCGCCACCGCGACGGGCAGAGTCTTCGGCTATCGCCAACGAGATAACCGTCAATAAAGAAGCCATGAACGAAGAACTCGACGCCGAAATCGTCTCGGACGATGACCAGCAGGCCGGCTCAGAGCTGGCCGTCCCTTCGGACATTCTTCCAACCACCCTCCATCTGCTGCCGGTGGGAGAACGCCCGTTCTTTCCCGCCCAGACGGTACCCGTCCTTCTGGAGGACGACCCCTGGGTGAGTACCGTGGAGGCGGTGGGAGAAACCGCGCACCGCCTGGTGGGACTGGCCATGATCCGCAAGCCGAACGGCAAGCCTCCGAGTCCCGATGACTTCCACGCCGTCGGCACGGTGGTGCGCATCCACCATCCGCTGCGCTCTTCCGGAAAGCTGCAGTTCGTGGCCGAAGGGGTGCAGCGCTTCCGGATCGTACGCTGGCTGTCCAGGGAACCGCCTTATCTGGTGCGGGTGGAGTACCCCGACGAAGTCCTCGATGACGCCGACCAGCTGCGCGCCTATGGCATTGCGATCATCAACACCCTGAAGGAACTGGTTCCGCTCAACCCTCTGTACAGCGAAGAGCTCAAGTACTTTCTCAACCGATTCAAACCCAGCGAGCCCTCCGCGCTGACCGATTTCGCCGCCAGCCTCACCACGGCATCCCGTGACGAGCTGCAGGAGATTCTGGAAACCATATCCGTGCTTCGGCGCATGGAAAAGGTGCTGGTGCTGATCAAGAAGGAGCTTGAGGTCGCCCGCCTGCAGGCTCAAATCCGGGCGCAGGTCGAGGAGAAGATGTCCGAGCAGCAGCGCAAGTTCTTTCTGCGCGAACAGCTCAAGGCGATCCAGCAGGAACTCGGCATCGCCAAGGATGACCGTACCGCCGACCTGGAACGGTTTCGCGAACGGCTGGAAGACAAGGAGGTGCCGCCGACAGCACGCGAACGCATCGACGATGAGATGCAGAAACTGGCGGTGCTGGAATCCGGATCCCCCGAGTATTCGGTGACCCGCAACTACCTGGACTGGACGACGGCATTGCCGTGGGGCCTGTACTCGTCCGACAACCTGGACCTGGACCATGCGCGCAAGGTGCTGGACCGCGACCACGACGGTCTCGATGACGTCAAAGATCGCATCATCGAGTTCCTCGCCGTGGGCAGCCTCAAAGGGACGGTCGGGGGCTCCATCGTGCTGCTGGTCGGTCCTCCCGGCGTCGGCAAGACCTCCATCGGCCACTCGGTCGCCGACACACTGGGCCGCAAGTTCTACCGCTTCAGCCTCGGCGGCATGCGGGACGAAGCGGAGATCAAGGGTCACCGGCGCACTTACATCGGCGCCATGCCCGGAAAGTTCATCCAGGCCATCAAGGAAGTCGGGGTCGCCAACCCGGTGATCATGTTGGACGAAGTCGACAAGATCGGCGCTTCCTTCATGGGCGATCCGGCGTCCGCTCTGCTGGAAGTCCTGGACCCCGAACAGAACGCGGAGTTTCTCGACCACTATCTGGACGTGCGCTTCGACTTGTCGAAAGTGCTGTTCATCTGCACGGCCAACCAGCTCGATACCATCCCGAGCCCGCTGCTGGACCGCATGGAGACCATCCATCTGTCGGGCTACATCACTGCCGAGAAACTGCAGATCGCCCGCAACCACTTATGGCCCAAACTGCTGGAACGCGCCAACATCCGCAAAGGCAGACTGCAGATCAGCGACGCGGCGCTGCGCGCGATCATCGAAGGCTACGCCCGCGAGGCCGGCGTGCGGAATCTGGAGAAAAGGCTCGACCGGATTATCCGCAAGGCGGCGGTCGACTTTGTCAAGGACAAGGTCCCCCGTCTGCGGGTGTCGGGAAAGACCGTAGAGCACTACCTGGGCAAACCGCTGTTCGAGCGGGAGAAGCCGTTCACCGGTATCGGCGTGGTGACTGGACTCGCTTGGACGCCGCTGGGCGGGGCCACGCTGAACATCGAGGCGACCCGGGTACACACCATCAACCGGGGCTTCAAGCTCACCGGAAAACTGGGCGACGTGATGCGTGAGTCAGCGGACATCGCCTACAGCTACGTCGCCTCCCACCTGAAATCGTTCCAGGGCGATCCCGCCTTCTTCGACCGGGCCTTCGTGCATCTGCATGTCCCCGAAGGCGCAACCCCGAAGGACGGGCCCAGCGCCGGCATCACCATGGCGACGGCCCTGCTGTCCCTGGCCCGGAATCAGCGTATCGGGAGGCCGCTGGCCATGACGGGCGAACTCACCCTGACCGGCCAGGTACTGCCGGTCGGAGGCATACGGGAAAAGGTCATTGCGGCCAGACGCAGCCGCATCGGGGAACTGATCCTGCCGGCCGCGAACAAGCGGGATTTCGACGAACTGCCGGAGCATGTCCGTGAGGGGCTGGACGTGCACTTCGTCAGCCGCTACAGCGAGGTTGCCAAACTGGTGTTCGGCTGAGCCGACCGGGGGCAGACCCGGCCGGCTCGGCCGATAATCAGGACTCGGAAGCTCCGCTCTGCTGCTGCTCGGCGATCTCATTACGGACGGCATCCATGTCCAATTCGCGAGCTTTGCCGATGATCTCTTCCAGCGCCGAAGCGGGCAGCATGCCAGGCTGGGAAAAGATGATGATCTTCTCACGGAACATCATCAGAGTGGGAATTGAGCGGATCTGAAAGTGAGCGGCGAGCTCCTGTTCATCTTCGGTGTTGACCTTGGCGAACACGATGTCGTCGTGCTTTTCCGAAGCGGCTTCATAGATGGGCGCGAAGCTGCGGCACGGACCACACCAAGGGGCCCAGAAATCCACCAATACAAAGTCGTTCCCGGTCACTATCTCTTCGAAATTTTCTTTGGTCAATTCGACTGTAGGCACACAACGTCTCCCGGTTGCCGTTCCGTGAATGGCGTATGACTAAGAGTCATTATACCGCCGCCCCTGGAGTTCCACACAAGGGTAGCACGCGGCGGGAGTTCGGCCAGACGTTGTACGGGAGGGCCTGAGCGGCGGGGTCAGGATTCGTTGGGACTGGTGTCCGCGTCACGCTGCTCGCGTGTTTCGGGTTCGGCATCAGGCATGTAGGTCATATCCAGCTCGATGCGGTTGCGACCCAGCCGCTTGGCACGATAAAGGGCCTTGTCCGCCCGGTCCACGAATGCGCTGGAGGTTTCGCCCGGTTTGTACAGCGCCAGCCCGGCTGAAAAGGAAGGCACAGGCAGCACGGTACCGTCGTACTGCCAACGCGTTTCCGTGGCCCGCTTCTTGACCTTCGTCAGCGCCCGCACCGCACCTTCATTGTCGGTATTGGGCAGCAGCACCGCGAATTCCTCGCCACCGTAGCGCGCCACCAGGTCATGGTGGCGGAAAATGGACAGCACGTTGCGCGAGTACACGCGCAGCACTTCGTCGCCACCGGCGTGGCCGTATTTGTCGTTGACGTCCTTGAATTTATCCAGGTCGATCAACGCCAGAGAAAGGGGAAATCCATAGCGTTGCACCCGGGCCACTTCGTCCTCGAGGCGGCGCAGGAAAGCACGCCGGTTGGGCAGTCCCGTCAACTCGTCGGTCAGGCTCAGCAGGCGCACGCGGGTCAACTCGTCGCTGAGTTGGCGGCTGTCCGATTCGATGATCTGCAAATACTGATGGGTACTGTCGAGCTTGTCCGCCAGACTGTGGTGAGCGTGCACGAGCTTTTCGATTTCGCGAATGAGCGTCCAGCGCAGATTTTCGAGCTCGGTGATCTCACCCGCCTGGCGCAGCTCGCTCAGGACCACCTCGAGAAGAACGCCGAACTCCTCGTTCTGCGTAATGGTCTCCAGCACCTGTTGAGCGAGGGTGGCCTGGAGCTTCTGAATATCGCGCTGCTTGGCGTCCAGGTGGGTTCGATAGACGGACGAGACCTTGTTGTCGCCGCGGGGCTTCGGAGCCTCGACCTCGGCACCGGCACGCATCGTCTCCTCGGAAGGCGCAGGCGCCGGGGTGGCCTCCGGCGTCGGCGCCTCGGGCGCTGCACCCGTTTCGACGCCCGGCTCGGGCCGGACAGCAGTTGACGGGGCCTCGGCAGGCGGTGCGACCGGGGCTTCGGGTGCTTCGGGTTCGGCAGGTGTTGCGGCCTCCGGCGACGGGGTGCCGGGCGCCACCGGCTCGGGGGCGAGTCCGGCACGCCGCGCCTCGGCACTGATTCCGAAGGACTGCAGCAGCGGAGCGACCGCTTCCTCGAGCAGGTTACTGTCAACCTCGCGCAGTTGATCCCCGTAAACCTCCACGTAGGAACGCAGTGCGGCAAGGTCGGACAGCGTGAGGGGTGGTTCCAGGCGCGCCTGCAGCAGCTTCACTTGCACCTGCAGGGGGGAACCGACGGGCAACTGACGACAAAAGGCGCCCAGCAGCAGATCGATGAGGTCCACGTAGGCCTGTTCGAGTTGCCGGTGGCCGCCCACCACCTCATCGAGCATACGCTCCACCTGTCGGTAGATAACGCTGCCTGACTCGGTGTGGCGCAGGGCTTCCAGCATACGCAATACCTTGCGTACCGCGCTGCCGTCGAAGGAAGCTGATTCGTTGCCACTCGCCATAGGTCTAAAGAAGCTCCCGCGAACGCTTCCCTGTTCGCATCAGGCGGACACGGACACCGCCCAGAGTTCTAGTTATTCTCTTAAGGTTGTCGGTTTTTCTATCGCTGAGCCTGTCGCCTTGTCGCAGTCCGCTCTGCGCCGCGCCCGGCGGCGCATTGCAGGGCAGACCCCCGTCGATCATGCTCGGCCAAGTCCGCAGAGCAGCAGCGGATTTGCAGGGCCAAGGTACCCCGGAATCCAGTAAAGAACAATCGGCCGTGGCCCGGTCGCACCCCCGCAAACAGGCCCGGAACAGCAAGGCAATTCGGACAAAAGACGCTGCAGGGAACAATCTCCCAACAACCCTGACGGGAGAATTATTCAATCACCCACAATGAGTTGCAGCCCGCCAACCTTGAGGCATCCCGGTACATCCGGACGACGCATCAATAATTGTAAGCCTATGCTTACAATCTGCTAGGCGTTTTTCCTACAGGCTGCAGCGTCGTGGATTACAGGGATTAGGCCGGCGCAGGCCCTGTCGGAGTCACATTCTTGACGCTTCAGGGTAAGAGCCGGGTCGGGTCTTGCACCCGACCCGGGGGTCGAGCTCAACCGAGGGCAGCGAAGATCCGATCGCGGATTTCCTCGACCTTTCCGATGCCGGAAACTTTTACATATTTCGGCGCGGCAGCGTCCCCGCTCTCCGCCCATTTGCCGTAATACTCGATGAGCGGCTCCGTCTGCTCATGGTAGACAGCCAAACGCTTACGCACGGTTTCTTCCTGGTCGTCGTCGCGCTGAATGAGCGGCTCGCCGGTCACATCGTCCTTACCCTCCTCCTTGGGCGGATTGAAGACGACGTGATAAGTCCGGCCGGAAGCGGGGTGGACCCGCCGTCCGCTCATGCGTTTGATGATTTCCTCGTCGTCCACGGCGATCTCCACGACGGAGTCGATGGCGATACCCTCCTGTTTCAGGCCGTCGGCCTGCGGAATGGTGCGGGGAAAACCGTCCAGCAGGAAGCCGTTGGCGCAATCGGACTCCTGGATGCGTTCCTTAACCAGACCGAGAATGATGTCATCCGAAACGAGTCCGCCCGCATCCATGATCTTCTTTGCTTCCAGACCCAGGGCCGTCCCTGCCTTGACCGCGGCACGCAGCATGTCTCCGGTGGAAATCTGGGGGATTCCGTACTTTTCCTTGATAAAGTTGGCCTGGGTGCCTTTGCCGGCGCCCGGTCCGCCCAACAGAATGAGTCGCATCGATCTGATCTCCTGGTGGCTCGATAACTATTGATAAAGCAGACAATTATCGCCCACCCCGGAGACTGCGGCCAGTCAACAGAATAAATGGGCCGATGGAGCGGATTTATACGGGGAGGGAATACCGGCGGGCGGCCAATCTCAAAGAGGCGCAAGCTGACGCGCCATGGCGTCGAGGTAGGATGCATTCTGCACCAGCCGTTCGGCGATCTCCAGCAACTGGGTCTCCTCCAGACCCAGGGCTTCCATGGCGGGGCCCGGCAGTTCCCCGTCGGCCGCGTCCCCTATTTCGTAACGCTTCAGCAAGTGCGTGGCAACCAGCACCAGCTGCGGATAGACGGCATGATCACCTGCGTAGTGGGGATTGTGGTGTTCCTTGAGGGTGATGGTCACTTCTTCCGGCATATGCCAGTGGTCCATCAACCAGGCGCCCACCTGAGCATGGCCCATGTCGAGGCACTGGCGTGCCTGTCCCATGCCCAGCACACGTTTTTCCAGATCGATGACCGGCGTGTCCGGGTTCGCGGCCACCAGCTTGTTCAGCAACTGGAACTCCGGCGGAAACAGATGGCCCAGCAGCAGAAAACCGAAGTTGTGCAGAAGCCCGGCCAGGTAAGCCATTCCGGGCTTGGGACGCAGCTCCCGGGGCATTGCACCGGCAATGGCCTGCACCAGGGCCGCGCTGTAGACGGCATGCCGCCAGAACGCATGCAGGCCCAAAGGGCCGTCCATGGGATTGCGAAACGATTTGCTGGTGGCCAACCCCAGAGCCATGTTCACGACCATGTCGAACCCCAGCACCCGTGCAATGGCATCGTGGATGGATTCCACCGTGCCGCGGTAGCCGAAAAAGGGCGACATGGCGTAGTGCACGACTTGGGCGGCCAGACTGGGATCGACTTCCACTACCTTGGCCAGATCCATGGCAGAGGCGTTCGGGTTGCTGCGCAGGGCAAGTATGTGCTGCGCCATTTCCGGCATCGCCGGCAATTCGTAGACTTGCGCGATTCGGCGCTGAATCTCCCCACAGGACGAGAGGCGATCAGTGGCTTGCTGCATCATTCCATCCCCCCCGGCACGACCGGGTATAAACGGTTCGGCTGACCCCTTGGCACGCACAACCCGAACCCTGAGCAGTCGCGAATACGACGACCCATACAAACAGACTCGAAACCTAGCTCGAAACGCGACCCGATCTGGAGATGCCGCTGTCCCGCTCCACCCGTTGCTGGCCAGAGTTATTATGATGGTCCGGTCCGCACCCTCGGATCTGGCGCAGGGTGAGGCCTGCCTAACGTTATACTCGCTATTGCATTCGCGAGTCTAGCGATCTGCTTTAGAGAGGTAAAGGAAGTGGTTCACACCCTTCGCTTTTTGCTGCCCGACGAGTGCAGCCAATGCGCAACAATCGAGCACGTAACCGCCCCCCTGCAGCCCCCTCAGCCTGCGAAAAGGCGACGGCCGTAGCGTAAACGCAACGCCGGCGTGCCCGGCTGTGTCGTCTTCTTCAAGATCCGCTGAAGGGGGTTCGCCCGACCGATGAAGCGTTCTTGTGCCTTCCCCCGGAAAAACATCCGGAGCCATTGCAGCCCGGAGAGGAAAGGAAACAAATCGGGATAACGGAAAGATGGGAATACGCGACAGCCGTTGCTCGAATCCAACAAACCATGGCCACCGGGTATTCAGTTCAACTGGATCCGTTCGCCCCACGGCACGGTGCCCTTGCCTTTGACCAGCCATACCACCGGATAGCTGGGCGCCTGCTTCGGAAATTCACCGTGGGCATCGGTGAAGTAAACCAGGACATCGGGGCGCGTGTCCTGGCGCTCCACCCAATCGAACACCGGCGTGAACCGGGTACCGCCGCCGCCCCGCAGAGTGCGAGGCAGCCTCAGTTCCTCCCAGGGCTCGAAGGACCACGGGCCGTCCGGTGCCAACTCCGTATCGCAGGCGTGCAGCGTCACACGCGCACGCATCTGGGCCTTCAGCCCGTTGACCTCGGTAATGAAGTCGTTCATTTCCTCGGCACTGACCGATCCGCTGGTATCCACCACCACCGTGACATCCACCTGCGTGCTGCGCAGGCTCGGCAGAATCGCATCACCTTCGCGACGGGCCGGGCGCGTGTAGTTGTAGTCGTCCCTGGCAACCCCGGTCAGATAACGAGCCAACAGCGCACGCCAGGACAACTGCGGCCGCAGCAGCCGGTCCACCATGCGCTCCATGGCGCCGCTCAGCTTGCCGGCTCGCCTGGCCTCCTGCGCCGCCCCGGCCAGCCGTTGACGCCACTGGGCAGCCAGACGTTCGCGTTCGCTCTCACCGAGCGGTGCCGGCTGCGGCGCCGAGCCCGACTCGCCCTCTTCAGCCTTATCGGCCTGTGCCTCCTGGGGCGGTCCGTCTTCGGGCCTGGACTCGCCCTCACTGCCGCTGTTGTCAGCGTCGTAGAGATGGCCGTCCAAAGGCTGTTCGTCAGGGTTCTCCTCGATGAACGGATAGATCTCCTCGGCGCTCATTTCCGAGAAGCCGTCGCGCACCAGCGCGCCGGGCGGCGATTTCAAACCGTCCTTCAGGAGCAGCGGATTAACCGCCAGATCGCATGCGACGTCCCAGCGCTGACGCACCCGGTGCTCACGGCGGGCGAAGTGGGACAGCGCACAATGCAGCGCCTCGTGGGCAAGCATGAACTGGGTCTGCTCGACGCTCAGGGATTGCACGTAATCCGGGTTGTAATAGAGCATGCGGGCATCGGTGGCGGTGGTCGGACACCAGCGCGCGTCGGCCGCCCGCACCGGCAGACGCAGAACCAGGGCCCCCAGGAACGGTTTGTCCAGGATCAGGCGCGCACGCGCCGCGCTCAACTTGGTCTGAACTTCGTCGTCAGCCATCATGCGACCTCTGCCGTCCCATACTGCACTCAGGCATCGAACAGCATCACATCGGCGACGGACTTGGCCCACTGGGAGAACTGCGGCACCTGGAACAGGGGCCGACCGATCGCGCGGTGCATGTCCGATACCATCATGACGCCCATTTCCCGCTGGGGGAAGGCGGCGGCATATTCGATGATGTTGCCCAGCACGGTCTGCGCATTGTCTTCGCCCTTGGCGTGCAGAGCCCGGCCCACCAGGGCGGTCGCGACGGCGTACTGAAGATCGGTCTCATCGGGAACGGGCACCGGCTCGCCGCGCAGGATCGCGTCGATGTCGGGCATACGCTCCAGGTTCTCCACGAAAGCGGCGAGCTCGACCCCTGCCGCCGGCCCCACACAGGCTTGCAGTGCCTCGCTCAGCAGCCCGGCATCATTGCTGAACTTCTGCAGCGCACGGTGCGCAAACTCCCACGACCGGGGCGAAGGGAAGGCCACCGGGTTGTAGGCGGGATCGAAATCGAACAACAGCTCCGGGCGAAACCGAAGGAACGCGATGACCCGCTCGTCGATACCCGAGCGGTAGCCCCATGCCACCCAGTCGTCCAGATTCGCATCCACTTCGAAGTGGGAGAACCGGTTGGCCAGCGGTGCCGGCATGGTGTAGGTCACGCCCCGGTCGCCCTGACGGTTACCGGCAGCGAAAATCGCCCAGCCGTCGGGTACCTGGTAGGCGCCCAGCTTGCGATCCAGAATCAGCTGGTAGGCGGCGGCGGACACACTGGGCGGAGCGGAGGTGATTTCATCCAGGAACAGGATGCCGAAAGCACCATGGCGCTCGCGATCGGGGAGCATGGCGGGAATGGCCCACTCCACATGCTCGCCGACGCGGAAGGGGATGCCGCGCAGGTCGGAAGGCTCCATTTGCGACAGGCGCACGTCAATGACGGGGACCCCATGGTTTTCACCGACCTGGGCTACGATCTGGGACTTGCCCACCCCCGGCGGGCCCCAGAGCATGACCGGTGTGTGCTGGCCCTCACGTGCGCTGAGAAATTCCCGCTCTAGGATGGTGGACAGATGGGATGGACGCATGCCGGCTCCGGGTCAAAAAGTTGCGAAAATTAGATCCGTGCCGCAGCCGGGGCACGGGGTTTTGCCTATGTTACTCAGAACGCTCCGAAAATGCACAGCAGCCCCGACACGCGCCGGATCCGGCCTCGAACACCCCCTAAACATCTGCCCATGTCGGTCGATAGGTTGCACACAGGCCGCGGAGATTGAACGTGGCCGCCGTGCTGAAACCTACGGCCATAGGAACAAGAAAGGAGCTTCGCTTGGGCACCAGCGCCACCTGGGCTCGTCCCCATATCCTGGTCTGCGATGGCGACCAGAACATTGCCGCCCATCTCGGACGTTGGCTGGAACGGGCCGGTATCACCTATGACTGGGCCCACAGCGTGAGGCGGGCTCGGCAGTGGCTCGACCGCTACGAGTATGACACCCTGACCTTGAACCTGCTGCTGCCGGATCAGGACGGCATTTCCTTCATGCATGAGCTGCGCAGCACAGGGCATGGCCTGCCGGTGCTGGGGCTCAGCATCAGGGGCATAGCCCGTCGGCAGGGGCTGGCGTTGCCGCTCGGTCACACGGCCGACTGGCTGGACACCGCCAGCGAGCAGGCGCGGCTGATCTTTGCGGTCAAGACCGCCGTGCAGACGATGCCCGCATTCCATCCCCGCATTCTACAGGTCCAGCCCGACGCCTACGCCGCCGAGCTGACCGCGCGCAGCCTGCAGGACTGCGCAGAGCTCACCCAGGCCCGCACCCTCGCCGAGTTGCGGCGCAGGCTGGCGGGCGCCGCTTTCGATCTGGTGCTGATCAACCCCGACCTTCCCGACGACCCCGAGGGTCGGGCGGTGTCGGTGGTGCGTGCCGGTTGCCCGGGAACGCCCGTGGTGCTGCACTCCACCTACCGCATCATGGACGATGCCGACGACGCCCGGGCTGCGGGGCCCGTCGGCACGGCAGCCGGCCTGGTGGAAACCATACGGGGCTTTGCCAACGTGGACAGAACCCCGCTGATCGTCAGCGACAAGACCGTCAGAAACGCAGGGGCGCGGTGACGCCGGCGCTGCGGAATCGCAGGTAGTCGTCCAGAATCAGTCGATGGTCGAAAACCAGCGTCGGCAGACGCTGCGGGTCGAACAACTCCAGGGCACGCGCATCGTCGCGGGCCTGCGGGGTTCCTCGCGCTTCAGCCACGTATACGACGCTCACCGTGTGGCCCCGCGGGTCGCGGGCAGGGTCGGAATAGCAGCCGAGCAACGCCTGCAGACGCACCTGCAAACTGGTTTCCTCCCGGGCCTCGCGCATCGCAGCCCGCTCCAACCGTTCGCCCACGTCCACAAAGCCACCCGGAAGGGCCCACCCCAGAGGTGGATTGCGCCGCTCGATCAACACCACCGGGCGTTGAGGGCGATCCCCCATCTCGATGATGATGTCGACGGTGACCAGTGGTGTGACGGGTGGGCTCACGATGACGTATGAAAACGGCGGCGCGTCAATCGCCGCGACGTACGCGGGCGAGCTGCCGGCGGGCTTTCTTGTCGGGCCGATGGGTGGGGTGTGGAGCACTGGCCGCTTCCGGACGGCGCCTGGCCTCCCGGGCCGCGATACTGGCAGCCGTTTCGCTGTACAGCTCGCGGGCCGTGGTCGCAGGCCCCCGACGGGCCGCCAATGCTTCCACCACCACCTCGTAGGCGACAGGTCCCTTGTGCACACTCAGGCGATCGCCGATCTTGACGATGCGGGCCGGTTTGACGCGGGCCCCGTTGACGTGGACCTTGCCCCCGGAGACCGCCTCCGCAGCCAGGGAACGGGTCTTGAAGAACCGTGCCGCCCACAGCCACTTATCGATACGCACCGCCGGGGCAGCATCTGTATCAGGCATATCTGTCGTCCATAGCCTCGCACCGACAGCCGGTGCCGCGCGCCGCTTCGCCCCGCGGACGCACCGGACCGACCGGCACAATCCGCCTAACGCCCGCTCAGCAACAGCAGCAGCTCGTTGAGCCGCCCCACGAAAGACGCCGGATCCTCCAGCTGGCCGCCCTCGGCCAGCATGGCCTGATCGAACAACACGTGGCACCAGTCCGCAAAACGGGTGTCGTCGGTTTCATCTCCAAGGCGTGCCACCAGCGGATGCTCGACATTGATCTCCAGCACCGGCTTGGACGCCGGCACCTGGTGGCCGGCCTCCTTGAGGAGCCGCTGCAGATGCATGGCCATGTCCTGCTCCTCGAGCACGATGCACGACGGCGAGTCGGTCAGCCGGTGGCTGACGCGGACTTCCTTGACCTTGTCGCCCAGCGCCTCCTGCATATGTTTGAGCAGGTCCTTGTGCTCGTCCTGGGCCTTTTCCGCTTCCTTCTTGCTTTCCTCGTCTTCGATCTCGCCCAGGTCCAGCTCGCCCTTGGCGACCGAGACCAGGGGCTTGCCTTCGAACTCGGTGAGATGGGAGACCATCCATTCGTCGACCCGGTCGTGCAGCAGCAACACCTCCACGCCGTTCTTGCGAAACACCTCCAGGTGAGGGCTGTGGCGGGCCGCCGCCAGGGAATCGGCCGTGATGTAGTAGATCTTGTCCTGCTTCGGCTTCATGCGGGCGATGTAGTCGCTGAGGGACACGTCCTGAACGTCGCCTTCGCTATGGGTGGAGGCGAAGCGCAGCAATCCCGCGATCCGTTCGCGATTGGCGAAATCCTCCGCCGGCCCTTCTTTCAGCACCCGACCGAACTCGCCCCAGAACTTGGCATATTTCTCGGGTTCCTTTTCCGCCATCGAGTGCAGCAGGTCCAGCACGCGCTTCACCGAAGCCGACCGCATGGTGTCGATGAGGCGGTTGTGCTGCAGAATCTCGCGGGAAATGTTCAGCGGCAGGTCGTCCGAATCGACCACCCCGCGCACGAAACGCAGGTAATGGGGCATCAACTGCTCCGCGTCGTCCATGATGAACACGCGCCGCACGTAGAGTTTGACCCCGTGGCGGCCGTCGCGGTCCCAGAGATCGAAAGGCGCCCGCGCGGGAATGTACAGCAGCGTGGTGTAGGACTGTCTGCCCTCCACGTGATTGTGGGCCCAACCCAGGGGGTCCTCGAAATCATGGGCGACATGCTTGTAGAACGCCTTGTACTCCTCGTCGCTGATGTCCTTCTTGGGCTGCGCCCACAGGGCCGTGGCCCGATTGACGGTCTCGTACTCGTCCGACTTGCCCTCTTCCTGGGAAGGCATCTGGATCGGCAGAGAGATGTGGTCGGAATACTTGTGGATGATGGACCGCAGACGGAAGCTGTCGAGGAACTCGTCCTGGCCTTCCCGCAGGTGCAGCACCACCTGGGTACCCCGTTCCGGGCGGTCACAGGTTTCCAGGGTGTAGCTGCCCTGGCCGTCGGATTCCCAACGGACACCGTGCTCGGCACCGGCACCGGCGCGGCGGGTGGTGAGCGTGACCTTGTCGGCAACGATGAACGCGGAGTAGAAACCCACGCCGAACTGGCCGATCAGGCGCGCGTCCTTGGCCTGATCGCCGGTCAGCGCCTCGAAGAACTTGCGGGTCCCGGACCGGGCGATGGTACCGATGTTTTCCATGACTTCCGCCCGGCTCATGCCAATGCCGTTGTCGGTCACCGTCACCGTGCGCCGGTCACGATCGAAGTCGACGCGAATCTTCAGGTCGGGTTCGTTTTCGAACAGGGCGTCGTCGGTCAGTGCCTCGAAGCGCAGTTTGTCGCAGGCATCGGAGGCATTGGAGACCAACTCGCGCAGGAAGATCTCCTTGTTCGAGTACAGGGCGTGGATCATCAGGTCCAGCAACTGCCGGACCTCGGTCTGAAATTCCAGCGTCTCCTTATGGGCTGCCACAGTCATGTTGTTCTTCTCACCTCGGTTGCGAACACGATGCTGCACAGATGGGGGCGGCGCGGCAGCCTTTCAAGGCCACCTCCATGCCTCACGCCGGACGAGAAACGGGCGCGGCGCCAGCGGTGCACCCGGACGACTTCAGGGAACAGCCCGGAGGCCGACCGGCCGGCACCGGAAAGCCCGGCGGCTCCCCGGGGAGCGCAGAGTGGTAGAGAGGCCCGTGTCCAGCACGTCCACGGGATCCCCACATCACACTTTTCCGGCCATGGACTGCCCGACCCCGACACCCTCATGGCGCAGCAGCCACCGCTTCATCTCCAACGCGGTCCCCGCGAGCTCGCCGGCGTACCCGCCGACGCCGGAAGCCGCCACCACCCGATGACAAGGCACCACAATCGGAACGGGATTGCGGCGGCACGCCTGCCCGACGGCGCGGGGGGCGCTGCCGACACGCCTGGCGAGCTCGCCGTAGGTCAACACACGCCCCGGGGGGATGGACCGCAGCGCCTGCCAGACAGACTGTTGAAAGGGCGTGCCAGAGAGAGCCAGGGAGATGGAGAAGCCGGACATGGGGTCACGCAGATAGGCTTGCAGCTCGGCTACCAGACCCCGCGCCGCCTCCGTATCCGGGCCTCGCAGGCGGACAACGCCCGGGTCCAGCCGATCGATGGCCGCCAGCGCCCGATCCTGCAGACGGATGCCCAGCCTGCCGAACGGCATGTCCACCACGGCCGCGTAGCGGTCGCTGGCGGGCGTGCCGTTCACCGGGACGCACCTTGGGCGGCGCCGGTGCCGTCCGGCACCCGCGGGGCATCCAGCAGCTGATCGATCTGATGGCGCAGTACCATGCGCCGGGACGGATCGTGGGTGGCATTGAGCAGACCCTGATACAGACGGCGTGCATCACCATCCAGGCCCGCCTTCGCCAACGCTCCGGCGGCATGGTAGCGGGCTGTCTGGGCCCACGGATCCATGGCGAACGGGCTCTTTACGATGGCCGACTCCAGGTACAAGGCCCCCGCCTGTTTGTACCGGTGCAGCGCGTTGTAGGAATCGGCGGTCCAGAACAGCAGCTCG
>DATFML010000396.1:0-5716 GCA_035266965.1 Gammaproteobacteria bacterium | reverse complement strand
AGCGGCCCTGCTGGCGGTGGTCGAGCAGTTGGAGGGCTTCGAGGCACCGGCGGCCAGCTGGGAAAGCGATCTGCTGGCGGCACGCATGACCCGCTTCTGGCCCCACGACCTGGATGCCCTGTGCCAGTCCGGCCGGGTGGTGTGGGCGCGCATCACGCCGCCCAGAGCGAGCGCGGACACGCGCAGTGGCGCCGGGCCGGTGCGTGCCACGCCGATTGCCCTGACACCCCGGCGCCGTCTGGGTCTGTGGCGACGCCTGGGGGGCGCCGGGCAGGAGGGGAAAATCAGCGACGCGGCGCGGACGGTGGTGCAGGCCATGGGCGAGCTGGGAGCGTCGTTCTTCGACGATCTGCAGCACCGCACGGGCCTGCTGCGTACGCAACTGGAACAGGCCCTGGGACAACTGGTGGCGGCGGGGCGCGTCCACGCCGATCGGTTTGCCGGGCTGCGGGCGCTGGTGGAACCCGCCCAGCGCCGCCGCCGCAGCGAACGGCTCCGCCGCCAGCGGAATCTGCCGTCCGGGGTCGAGGATGCCGGCCGCTGGTCAGTGTTGCCGCCGGTCCCGGAGTCGGTCGGCAGCGCCCGGGGATGGCATGCCTCGGGATTGGACGACGAGGATCTGGAAACCGTTGCCCGCGCGCTGCTGCGCCGCTACGGTGTGGTGTTCCGACGGGTGCTGGAACGGGAAGCCGAGCACCTGCCGCCCTGGCGGGAGGTGTTGCGGGTCTACCATCGCCTGGAAGCCCGCGGCGAGGTGCGCGGCGGGCGGTTCGTGGCCGGTTTCAGCGGCGAGCAGTTCGCTCTGCCCGAAGCGGTGGGCAGCCTGCGGCGCCTGCGCGACCGGGAGCACGGGAATGAATTGCTGGTGGTCAGCGCTGTCGATCCCCTCAACCTGGTGGGCATCATTACCCCGGACGAGCGGGTGCCCGCATTGTCCGCCAACCGGGTGCTGTACCGCGGCGGTGTGCCGGTGGCGGCGCTGGTACGCGGCGAGGTCCGGATTCTCGCCGATCGGCTGGAACCCGCCCAGCACTGGCGCGCCCGGGAAATGCTGGTGCAGGGTGCCGCCGTTCGTCATCTGCGCGAGCGCGCCGGGTAACGTAACCCCTTGGCCATCGGACGCTATCGATAGCAAGCCTGAGGAGGCGTGTTGACGGTTCGAATCACCGGGTTGACGGCAGTCGCGGGCATGCTGGCGGCCGGCGCGGCAGTGGCCGCCGGACCTCGCCCGGCGCGCATCCTGTTGTTCCCGAAGTTTCCCCAGGGGCTGCAGACGGGGGTACACCTGGATACGGAATCGGTATCCAACGTGGCGGGCGGTCTGCGCCGGGCCACCACTTTCGACACGCTGCTGCACGCCGGCTTCAACCTCGACAGCCAGGCACTGGGGCTGTGGCAGGGCGGAAAGTTGCGCCTGTCGGCCGTCTATATCAACAGCGGGCAACCCGATACCTACGACATCGGTGATCTGCAGGTGACCAGCAACATCGCCGCGCCCAACGCCACCCGGGTCTACCAGTTCTGGTATCGGCAGCGCCTGTCGAGCCGGCTGGCGCTGCGCGCCGGCCTCATCGACATGAACCAGTACTTCGCGGTCACCCCCCATGCCGGCACCTTTCTCAACGCGTCCTTCGGCATCGTGCCCACCATCGCTTCGAACGTGCCGTCGTCCATCTACCCCACGCCCGGGGCGGGGGTCATGGCGAGCGGCCATGCGGGCGGCTGGCAGGGGGAGGCGGGGGTTTTCCAGGGCGAGCCGTCCCATCGCGGGGAGCCGTTCGGCACCGGAGCCATGGCCATCGCCCAGGCCCAGCGCGGACCTGTGCAGGTGGGCCTGTGGAGCTACCGGGAGACGGGCAGCGCCCAACGCCGGGATTGGGGCGCCTACGGCAGCGTCGCGGGTGCGCTGACGAGCGGTCTGAAAGCGTTTGTGCAATGGGGGGCCGCGCCGCGTTCGGGGAACCAGGTTCCCTACTATCTGGGCATGGGGCTGATGGCCGGGAGTCCGATTGCCGACCGCCCCAGGGACCGGGTGGGGGTTGCGGTGGCCCGCGCCTGGATCCGTGGTGCCGCCAATGCCGCGGAAACCACCTGGGAACTCACCTACGTGGTACGCCTGTCCCGGCATTTCTACCTGCAACCGGATGTCCAATACGTCGTCAATCCCTCCGCCAGCAGCGCCATCCCCAATGCCACGGTGATATTCATGCGTGTGCACATGGAGTTCGACAGCTAGGGAACCTCTCCACGGGCGGTTGAAGCGGCGCTCACGGTGTTGCAAAGGGGTTCGGGATGCTCGTCCACGGCCTGTAAACGGCCCTTGCCTGCCCCTTTGTCTCTGATGACCATCCACTTGATCGACCTGTGGACAGCTTCCCTGGCCCATCTGCTGCGCGAATGTTGCGGGAATTGAGCGGGATCAATGCTTCGGAACGTGAAAGGACTATAAAGGAATCAGGTATTGCTGTCGGCAAGACGGGAACAAGGAGGACGCCATGACAGGACCAAGCAAGCGTGGCGATTTTCTCCGCAGGGGGCGGCGCGACCGCCTGCTGCGGGAACTCGAGCATGATCCCTACAAATCCAAGCAGAAGCTGGCGGAACCCACCGCCTGTCCGGAATGCGGGGCGCTGTTCCACAAAGGGAGATGGCAGTGGGGTACGGCGCCGGAGGATGCGCATCAACAGCTGTGCCCGGCATGTCAGCGCGCCCACGATCATGTGCCTGCGGGGCTGCTCACCCTGAGCGGCGGGTATTTCCAGGAGCACCGCGACGAGATCATGCAACTGGCGCACAACGTCGAGGAAAAGGAAAAAGCCGAACACCCCCTGGACCGCATCATGGAAATCGCGGAGCGTGACGACGGTGTTGCGATGGCATTCACCGACGCGCACCTGGCCCGGGGCGTGGCGGAGGCGGTCCGGCACGCCCATCAGGGCGAGCTGGAGCTGCAGTACGGAGAGGAAGACGCCTTGCTGCGGGCGAGCTGGCATCGCTGAGTCACGGCCGGGCCGGGCTTGCCATCGAGGGCTGCGGCCGGCGAGGGCAGGCGGGCGCACGGACGGCGATTGTCCAGGCGCGCCGGCGTTGGCCGGCCCGCAACCCGGTTGCGCCGGTCCGGAGGCGACTGTAATGTAGCTGCCAGGGCGGATCGGCACCTCCGCACCGGCCGCGGTGGGCGGGCTGGCCTGCCGCCACGACTCGATCCACGGAACCATCACCATGTTGGATGCACCAATGACCAACGGAACAGGCAGCTTCGGGCAGACCGGCGATCTGTACTACGAACTCAGGGATTCGCTGCAGGGGGTCAAGCAGTTCCTCGACGGCAACGTCCATGCCCTGCGTCCGGGCATGCAGACCTTGTTTGCGGCGCTCCCCCAGAGCCGCCACCTGCTGGACAATCTGATCTACCTGCTGAACGGCTTCAAGCTCAATATCGAGCAGCTGGATATCGGGCAGATCCCCAGCGTGCCGGAGATCACCCGTTTCGCGGTCCAGCTGGAGACCTTTCTGCAGTCGGCCCAGGATCTGCTTCCCGAGGAGCCCACCGTGTATCGGGATGTGCAGCGCACAGCGCGGGTGCTCACCTCCCTGGGTTCACTGCAGGAGGTGAAGGGCGAGCTGATGTTTCTGGTGGATTCCATCGTCGGACAGCTGTATGAGCTCAAGGGCTGAGCTTGGCCCCAACGGCGCCAGGTTAAGTGCCCCTGCAGGGTGGGTTGGCGCATTTGCGTAATCCGCCAGGCGGCGCTAGGCCGGATGAATCACCAGATGGCGTGACGGCTCCTGGCCCTCGCTTTCGGCCACCAGGCGGTAGCGGACCGCAATGCGGTGCTGCAGCTTGCGCAGGGAGGCGGGCTGGGGTGCCAGCTCGATGGCCGTGCCGCTTTGCAGGACCTGCCGGGCGGCGCTTTCCGCTTCCCGGGCGGCCGCATCCACTTCCGTGTCGTCCCGTCCCCCGAAGACATTGAACAGCGCCTGCAGCAGACGTCGGATCTGGGCGGTGCTGTTCTTGCGCACCACATGCAGCGGCAGGCCGGTGAGATCCAGCAGGCGCTGCAGACGGGGATCGCCGGCGCGGGCCCGCAGCGCGATGATCAGATCGGCCTGCTCGGGGCGGCGCACGGTACGCGCTTCGATGCGCAGGTCCCGGATGACCCGTTCGACCGAATCCCGACTGAGCGCGTAGGGGTAGATGCGCGCCCCTCCCGGGCGGGCCATGACCCGGTCCATGGCCGCGGGCTGGCTTTGGGGTGGGGCCGGCCGCGTGGGCAGGGGGTGCTCGCCGCCCGGTGTGCGGCGTACGCCCCCGGCCTCCAGCCCGCGCAGCAGGTTGTCCACCGCGCGGGCGGTGTCGGAATGCACGATCACCTCGTCCCGGTCGACGATTTCCACCACCGCGTCGAAGGTGGGCGGGCGCTTGCGTTCGTTGATGCTCTTCTGGCTGCCCCGCAGGCGGGCTTCCTCGTCCCCGAGGGTGACCGTCTGCACGCCCCCGATGAGATCCGACAGGGTCGGGTTCTCCACCAGATTGGCCAGGCTGTTGCCGTGGGCGGTGCCGACGAGCTGCACGCCCCGTTCGGCGATGGTGCGGGCCGCCAGGGCTTCGGCTTCGGTGCCGATCTCGTCGATGATGATCACCTCGGGCATGTGGTTCTCCACCGCCTCGATCATCACGGCATGCTGCTCGGTGGGGTGGGCGACCTGCATACGCCGGGCGCTGCCGATGGCCGGGTGGGGAACGTCCCCGTCACCGGCGATTTCGTTCGAGGTGTCGATCACCACCACCCGCTTGCCGAAATCGTCCGCCAGCACCCGGGCGATTTCCCGCAGCTTGGTGGTCTTGCCGATGCCCGGCCGGCCCAGCATCAGGATGCTGGCGCCGGACTCCACCCGGTCGCGAATGAGATCGATGGTGCCCACGACCGTGCGGCCCACCCGCAGGGTCAGACCGACGATCCGGCCCTTGCGATTGCGGATGGCGGAAATGCGGTGCAGCGTGCCTTCGATACCGGCGCGGTTGTCGGCGCCGAAGGCCCCGATGCGTTCGGCGACATGGGCGATGTCCTCATGGGTGACCGCCTGGATCGACAGGTTCACCGCCCGCTCCGGCAGACGCGCCTGGGGCGGGCGCCCCAGGTCCATGACCACTTCCAGCAGTTCCCGGGCCGGTATCTCGCCCAGGGCCCGCCGGAGTGCCGGTGGCAACGCGCCCGTCAGCAGGCTCAGGTCGTCGGTGTGGGTGTGCAGGCTCATGGTTCAACGTGGTTCTTGCCGACGCTGGGGAGGCGTTACTTCTACCATATGGGGGCGGGTTGGGGGAGCCTCAATGAGAGGAGCGGGCGTGTGATTGTGCCGGTACCTTGGCCTGCAGCGCCTGCTGCTGGCGGCGCTCCTTGTGCTTCTGGGCCAGGTAGGTCGATCGGTCCATTTCGTGCAGTTGACGGGGGTATTGCTGGGTGAGGGCGAACCAGCGTTGCAGGCGCAGATCGAAACGCCGGTCCGGCGGTGCGTTGAGGGTGTCGAGATAGGCCTTGATCGCCAGGTAGTAACGCATGGCGTTGCGTTCCACCATGCCCTTGATGCCCCTCACCAGTGCCGGCTTGCCGTCTACCTGATGGGTGGTAAAACCCACCTTGTCTCGCCCGAACGTGGCGAAATAGCCGTGCATCAGCCAGTTCGCGACGTCGCCGTAACTGAATGAATAACTGAA
>DATFML010000395.1:0-6084 GCA_035266965.1 Gammaproteobacteria bacterium | reverse complement strand
GGGCGTGGATAAACCGTTGTTCGCTAGCGATGGCTTCGTGAACGTGGACGTAACCAAAGCCGGGTGGTCGCCCCCACTTCTCTGAAATTGCCCTGCGATGGCGGACCCGTATGGGTTCGATCGCGGGCCGAACAACCCTTCGGCAAGGAGGTATGTGTTGGACGATCAGGCGCTGGCGGACGAGGCCTACCGGAAGGCCCTTGACTACGACCTCAAATACGGCTGCTGCCCTCAGTGCGTACTGACCGCGGTGCAGGAGACCGTTGGTGTCGTGGACGACGGTATGATCAAGGCCAGCCACGGCTTGTCCGGCGGCGGCGGCTTGATGGGAGCGGGCGCCTGCGGCGCTCTGACAGGCGGCCTGTTGGCGCTGGGAGCCCGCTACGGACGGGATCGGGACAAGCTGGATCGGGGTCGGGGAATGGCCGACTTTCAGCGCGGCAAGGCGTTGGCGGAAAGGTTCCGGGCCGAGTTGGGCGGTATCACGTGCGAGGAACTGCAACGCGGGTTTACCGGGCGCACCTACAACCTGTGGGACGCCGGCGAATACAAGGCCTTCGGCGAAGCCCGCGGCCTGCAATGCGCCCATGCTTCCGGCCTGGTCGCGAAATGGGTGGTCGAAATGCTCTCGGATCATCCGTGAAGGGCATACACCGCCTGATCCGGGGCGGGTGTCCGGGCCCGCGGGAACCGCAAAGCCTGAAGCCGTACCGGACCTCCCGCACCCTGCCGGCGACCCGCTCGCAGAGCGCTCAGGTGCCCATCCGTGGAGGGCGCGCCCGACGCCCATTGATCTGCCCGCTCAACGGTTGATGTGGAAACCCGGCCCCGGAGCGGGCCTCGATTGCAGACCCCGGCTGCTGCTATCCTGGCTGCGGTGGCGTCGCCCCCGGCGCCCGCACGAAACCGTCACCCGTGCCGGCACCGCCCGTTCCGTGGTGCACGCTCCCGGGTCCTTTACCGGCACGGAGGCAGGGCGTCATGAGCAGGCGAACGCTGGTCACCGGGTTTGTCGCTTTGGGCTTCGCGCTCGCGGGCCTGGCGGGCTGGTTGATCGGTCGCGGCTCGGCCACCGTGGGCCATGTCCGGTCCGCCGCTCCCATTCTCGGCACCGCCCCCGGCTACACCGGTTTGATCAACCAGCTGGGTCAATCGGTGGATTCGCGCCGGTTCCACGGCAAGGTTCAGGTGGTCACCTTCCTGTTCCCCTACTGCACGACCTACTGCCCGTTGATCGCCGCTCATCTGGTGGGGCTGGAACATCTTCTGCGCGCCGCCGGGGAGCAGTCGCAGGTGCAGATAGTGGCCTTCAACGTGGATCCGTCCGGTACCGGCCCCAGGCAAATGGGCGCTTTTCTGAGGGAATACGGTTGGAACCCTTCCGATCTGCATTGGCAGTACCTGACCGGCGACCCCGACAAGATCCGTCGTGTGGTCAGAGACGGCTTCCATATCGCCTATCAGCGCGTCTCCGATCAGGACACACCGCCTGCGAGCGCAAACGGTCCGGCGCAGACACCACAGCCGGAAGTGATCAACACGCTTGCCGACAAGGCCCACGCCGGTTACGACATCACCCACAACGACGGCCTGGTGCTTGTGGACGCCCGTGGCCGGATCCGGCGCATCTACGACCAGGCTGACGTCGTGTCCAACCGGCGCCTGCTGAAAGCCATCCAGTCCCTGTTGCCGAACGCGGCCACCGATTGAGCCGCCAGGGACCCACAGTGGTGCCGACTGTTCACGTGTCACCGGCCGCGCAGGCGGGCGGACGCCGAAGCGCCCGCCCGCCGTACCGTGCCTCATTCGTAGGCGCTGCGGTTCGGATGCTTCACGTTGATGGACGTGTTGTAGGCCTGCGCGGGGGCGAACTTCTCGAGCGCCTCGTCGAAGGGCTTCGCCGGACCGGGTACCCCATGGCTGTTGAACAGCAGCTCGCTGGCGTTGGCCTGTTGGCCATAGACCTGCCGGTTGGTGTCCTGGTCGGCGGAAATGACCGCCCCTTTGAGCTCCGCGCCGGCAAACGCGCCCTCCTGATCCATACGGTAGGTCAGCACCGGTGCGGGCGCCGTATTGACCTTTCCGTGCAGGCCTGCGGGACCGGCAGCGACCCCGATGTCGGCGCCCAGCTTGAGCTTCCCGCTGGTCAGGTCCCGGGCGCTGCGCTTGGTCATGAACACCATGATCAGCTCACTGGACTGGGCACCGGCCTGGAAGCCCACGCTTCCCGACGACAGCTCGAAATAGGCCGGCGCTGACGTGCTCCATTTCCCCGAGCCGTTGCGGCAGCTGACCACGCCGTCGCCGTGGGACCCGCCGACCACGAAGCCCGCCTTGAGAACCGACGGAAACACGCCGATGCAGCGGGCATCGTCGACGATGGTTCGCGGGATGCGCTTGCTGGCAGGCTGCTGCATCTGGTTCCGCAGCACGTTGGCCGCGCTCTGAGCGATCTTGCTCGCTTCCGGTTGCTTGGCGGATGACTGACTGCCGCTGTCGTTGGCGAGGGCGCTGCCGGCGCCCAACAGGGAAGCCGTGGCAATGGCTACACTCAACGTCTTCAGTGTGGATTGAAGTTTCATGAAACCCTCCTTAGTTTCAGCGTACGAGACGCGCATACAGGCCGGTCCAGTGCCTTCCGGGCACCCCCCGGAACCGCCTGTCAGATTCGCTGCAAATGGATGATGGGTGCTGATCTGTGTTGAACTTTGCACCAAAGGTAGCAGTCCGCTGGCCGCTTTCACCCATTGAAAGACCTCGGGTTCTCGGGCCCCAATAGGAAGTGCAGATGCGTGTCCCCTGCACGCCGGCCGGCCATGGCGGGGTGTACACGCACTGCAGCTGCGGATCAGCTACGGTTTGCGGCGGAGCCGGCCTCTGCGATTGCCGGCCTCTGTTGCGAAATCCCGAGCTCCTCGATGGGCCTGGGTCTGGCTATTCCATAGCCCTGTACGTAATCCACTCCGATATCGCGCAGCCCCGCAAGAATCTCGTCGTTTTCCACGAATTCAGCAATGGTCTGCAGTCCGATGACATGCCCCACCCGGTTGATGGCTTCCACCATCGCACGATCGATAGGGTCACGCGCCATGTCACGGACGAAGTTCCCGTCAATCTTGATGAAGTCCACAGGCAGCTTCTTCAGATAGGCGAACGACGACATGCCGCTGCCGAAGTCGTCCAGGGCGAAGCGGCAACCGTGCTCCTTGAGCTCGCGCATGAAATGCAGGGCGCCGCCCAGATTCGACACGGCCGCCGTTTCGGTAATCTCGAAACATATCCGCTGGGGCGGCACGCCGGTGGCGGCGAGCTCATGCACCACGAACGGAAGGAAGCTCTCGTCACCCAGGGAGTGTCCTGAAAGGTTGATGGTGCACAGGTGCAGCCGTACCAGCACATGGGGGTGGGCGCTGAAGTACCGCAGCGTGTTGCTTACCACCCAACGGTCGATGGCATTGATCATGTTGTAGCGTTCCGCGGCCGGCAGAAACGCGCCCGGCGGCGTCACGCCGCCGTGCCCGTCGTCCATGCGTATCAGGATTTCCATGCACAGGGGTTGGTCGACGGCACCCCCGGCAGTGGGCAGAATACTCTGGTAGGCAAGCTGGAAGCGGTTTTCGTCCACGGCGCCACGCAGCCGTGCGACCCACTGCATTTCGCCGCGCCGCCGCGCCAGCTCGGCGTCGTCGGTCTCGTAGACATGCACCCGGTTGCGGCCGCTGTCCTTGGCCATGTAGCAGGCGGCATCGGCCGCACTCATGGCGTCGGCGACGTTGCTCGTATCGCCATTGACGGCCACGACACCGATGCTCACGCCTACGGAGAAGGTCTTGTCATCCCAGGCAAAGCGAAAATCCTGCACCACGTCCCGCAACTGATTGGCCACCTTCAGGGCCTGGGTCAAGGGGCAGCGGCCGAACAGCACGCCGAACTCGTCGCCGCCCAGACGGGCCAGGGTATCGGACTGACGCACCGACCCCTCGAGCAGGGTGGCCAGCTGGCGCAGCATCTCGTCGCCGGCCACATGTCCACAGGTATCGTTGACCACCTTGAACTGGTCCAGATCCATGAAGCAAAGCACGTGCTCTTCGCCGCCGGTGCGGGCCGACTCCAGAGCGCGCTCCAGCCGCAGCTCGAAATCGCGCCGGTTGACCAGTCCGGTCAGGGCGTCGTGGGTGGCCAGATAATCCATCCTGCGCGCCATGGCGCGAGCCTCGGCCACGTCCCGGAATACCACCACCGCGCCGGTGACTTCGCCGTTCTCGAACAGGGGATTGGACGAGTACTCCACGGGAAAACACTCGCCGCTGCGCTGCCAGAGAACCTCGACATCGGACCACAGGCTGCGCCCGTCCCGGATCGTCCGGTAGATGGTGCATTCTTCCAGGGGCAGCGGGCTTCCATCCTCGCCGCTGTGGTGGATGAGCTCATGGACGTTGCGACCCTTGATGTCGGCGGGTGTGTAGCCCAACAGGCGCGCGGCGGCGGTGTTCAGAAACGTACAGCGCAGGTCGCGATCCACACCGAATATGCCGTCGCTGGTGGACTCCAGCAGCAGCCGGTTGTACTCCATCAGCCGGCGCAGCTCCTGTTCGGCCTGACGTCGCTCGCTGATGTCGACGAACGTCACCACCGTACCGATGAGCTGCCCGTCCCTGTAGACAGGATGTGACCACCATTCCACCGGCAGACTGGTGCCATCGGCCCGCCAGTGCACCTCCTGGTCGGAATGTCCGCTGGTACCGGCCAGGGTGGCGCGCCGGGCCACGCACTCCTCCTTGGGATAGGGCCGCCCGTCCGGGTGGTGGTGGTGAATCAGCTCATGGATGTTCTTGCCCAGCATCTCGCCTTCGTGGCGATAACCGAGCATGCGCAGACAGGCGGGGTTGACGAACGTGCACCGACCCTGCAGGTCGGCGCCATAGATCGCCTCGGCGGTATACTCCATCAGCAGGCGCACCTGGGTTTCCTGCTCGCGGCGCTGAACCCGCAGCATGTGGGTGTGCACCGCCAGCGCGGCCTCGTGGGCGAACGCCTCCATGAGGGACACGTCCCCGTCGTCATACTCGCGCGAATGAGTGCGTTCGACCGTGGCAAGCACGCCGACGGGCCGCCCGTCGACGCACAACGGCGCGCTCAGGGCCGAGCGCACTGCGAGGCGCGCACGCAGGGTCGCGTCGGCGCGGGGGTCGTTGCGCGCATCGGCTACGGCCAGGGTCACGCCCTGGTTGAAGGTCCACGCGGCCATGGACCGGCCGTCGAGGGGCAGGCGGAAGTGCCCCTGGGTTGCGTACGGCAGCCCGGTCTGGGCGACGCATACCAGTTCCCGGCCGTCGTCGCTCTGCAGCAGCAGGAAGACTTCCTCACCGCCCACGGTGGAGCGGCACAGCTCGACGATGCGGGTCGCCACTTCGCCGATGGAGGCCTCGTTGTCGCCGTCGCGGAGCAATATGCGGTTGTGGATCTGCAGCAGTTCGCTCTGGGCGTTGAGATCGCGCAGCAGGCGGCGGTACCCCGAGGCGAGCACGCCGAGCTCATCGGTGGAGTTGGGATGCAGGGCGCGCAGATTGCTCAACCGGAGCGCGCGTGGACCCGCCAGCACGCCTTGAAGCGGTTGCAGGGAGAGACCGAAACTGCGCATGAAAAGCAGGCTTCCCAGTACGGCGAGCACTTCCAGAATCAGCCAGACGAGGAAGGTTTCGAAGTCGAAGAAGCCGGTGCGACCCCAGTAGTACTGTACGATCATGGTGTCGATCAACAGCGGGACCATGGTGCCGATGAGGAAGACCTTCATGGCGAGGGTGACCTGGGGCCGTTCGAGGGGGAGGCGCCTCACCACCTCTCCGAACAGATCCAGGATGCGGAAAAATATCGGCAGGCCGACGACAATGGAAACGATCAGGGCGACCAGATGGATGCGGAACCAGTCGATGGCGTGGGCATGGTAGCCCGCGTAGTGTTCCGCACTGAGAATGACCGATGCGGGCGCCGCCAGCAGGTAGGCCAGGAACACGCCCCAGAAGTGCAGCGGGAAACGGCGCATATGTGCGAGTACCGCCTCCGGGTCCGATCCGCCCGGATCAC
>DATFML010000394.1:0-3262 GCA_035266965.1 Gammaproteobacteria bacterium | reverse complement strand
GACCTCCTGTTTGGTCATCTTCAGCTGGCGCGCATGGTCCCAGAGCTGGAACGGTACGTCGGCCGCCGCGATCAACAGCAGCGGCAGACTCACGCCCAGGAACCCCCAACCCACCAGATCGGCGGCATGGGCGAGAGCGGGCCTGGTGGACTCGGTGCCGAGCCCGAGGAACTGGTCCGACAGGTGCCAAAGCAGGCCCACGGCGACGGCCGTCACAAGCACGACCTTCACCAGCGCCTTCACGAGCTCCACCAGGCCACGCACGGAAACCAGACGTTTGATCCCCTCCACGGGATTGAGCTTGTTCAGGTCAAAAGCCAGCGCTTCGGTACTGAACGTCCACCCACCCAGCGCGATGGAAGCGGCTACGGCCACCACCGCGGTTACCACCAGAAACGGCGCCACCAGACCCAGGGCACTCATGAGGGTGTGCTCCACCGCCAGCACCGGGGCGGCAGGATCGAATATTTCGCTGCGGTCCAGACTCAGGCCCGAGCGCATGATATCGGCGAGCCGCTCCAACATGGCCGGGCCGGTCACCAGCAGCATGCCCGCCGACACCAGGGTCACCGCCGCGGTATTGAGCTCCTTGGAACGGGCTATCTGGCCCTTCTTGCGCGCCTCGTCGAGGCGCTTGCCGGTAGCCTGTTCACTTCGTTCCTGGCCGTCTTCGTTCTCCGCCATGTCAGCCGCCTGCCGTTCCCAGGGAGTTCATCAGGCCGAACGCGCTTGCCAGCAGATGGTTCAGCTGGGGAGCCATGTTCGGCAGTGTGGCCATGATGATCACGAAACCCAGCAGCATGGTGATGGGAAAGCCCACCCCGAAGATGTTCATCTGCGGTGCCGCACGGGTAATGACACCGAAGGTGATATTGACCATCAGCAGGGCGGTCACCGCCGGCAACCCGATCAGCACCGCGCCACCGAACATCTGGCTGGCCCAGCCGACCAGGCGCCAGAGGTCCACGCGTGTGATACCGGCCAACCCGACCGGCATGGTGTGAAAGCTGTTCACCAGCACGCCGATCAACACCAGATGACCGTTGAGGCTGAGAAACAGCAGCGTGGCGATGGTCACGTAGTACTGGCTCAGAACCGGTACCTGAACGCCGTTCTGGGGATCCACCATGGAGGCGAACCCGAGGCCCATGCTCACTGCCACGAACTGGCCGCCGACCACCAGCGCCTGAAAGACGAGCTGCAGGGCGAAGCCCATGGTCGCACCGATGAGAATCTGCTGAACGGTGACGGCGATACCGGCCGCCGACAACGGATCAGGGGCGGTGATGGGCGGCAGACTGGGGATGACCAGCACAGTGATGGCCAGCCCGAGAATGACCCGCGCCCGGACCGGTACCAGACGCCCGCCGAACACCGGCGCCACCATGAACATGGTGGTGATCCGGGTCAGCGGCCAGATCAGAGTACCGACCCAGGTGTTGATCTGCGCGCTGCTGAATGTGACGGACTCGAGCACGGCGGGATGTTCAGCCGACCAGGCCCGGAATGCTGTGAAACAGGTGCACCGTGAACTCGATGAGCATGCGCAACATCCAGTGGCCGGCGAACAGCAGCACCGCCGCCACCGCAGCCAGCTTGGGGATGAACGTCAGGGTCATCTCGTTGATCTGGGTCGCCGCCTGAAACATGCCCACCAGCAGTCCCACGATCAGCCCGGCGATCAGCAGGGGCGCCGACAGCATGACCGTGATCTCCATGGTCTGCCTGGCGATGGTCATTACCGTGTCGGGGGTCATGACGGTTTTCTCCGGGCGTAGTGGCTGTGGGCGACTGTCAACTGTAGAAGCTCGAGGCCAGCGTTCCCATGAGCAGAGACCAGCCGTTGATCAGCACGAACAGCATGATCTTGAACGGCAGCGAAATGATCATGGGAGAAAGCATCATCATCCCCATGGACATGAGCAGACTGGCGACCACCAGGTCGATCACCAGGAACGGAATGAGTATCAGGAACCCGATCTGGAAGGCGGTCTTCAGCTCGCTGGTGACGAAGGACGGCAGAAGCAGCGAAAACGGCACCTGAGACGGCTTGGTGATCTTGTCGGTATTGGTGCGCGAAATCTTCGCGAACATCTCCAGGTCGGACTGGCGGGTCTGCTTCAGCATGAAGCCGCGGAACGGTCCCAGTGCCCGGTGCAGCGCCTGGTCGGTGGAGATCTTGTTGTGAAGATAGGGCTGGACCGCCTGATCGTTGACCTTGTTGAACACCGGCAGCATGATGAAGAAGGTCAGGAACAGCGACAGACCGATCAGGATCTGATTGGACGGCGCCTGCATGGTGCCGAGGGCCTGGCGCAGGATAGCCAGTACGATGATGATGCGCGTGAAGGAGGTCATCATCAGCAGCGCGGCCGGCAGCAGGGTCAGCGCCGTCATCAGCGCAAGCACCTGTATGCTGACCGTGTAGGTCTCGCCCCCGTTCGCCGTGGGCTCCATCTTCAGCGCCGCCAGACCCGGTGCCGCATGGGAGGCCAACGGCGCCAGCATGACCAACATCAGCAACACCCAGGAAAGCCTTTTCGCGGTCATGATGTCGCCCTCTTTTCCAGCACCGTACGCAGCTTCTCCGCAAAACGGCCGGGCTCCGCACCGCTGGAAACGCCGGCGATCGGCTCCGGCAGAACATGCAGCGTCTGGACGCGTCCCGGGGCGACCCCCAGCAACAGCTGGGTGTCTCCGACCTGGATCAGTACAACCCGTTCTCTGGCACCCATCGACAACCCACCCACAATTTTCATGGCGCCGCCTAGCCCGGACTGGAAACGTCCGACCCGGCGCATCAGCCAGGCCACCAGGGCGATAGCCGCCAGCACCGCCAGCAGCCCCAGCGTGAGTTGCACGAGGCTGCTCATCGCCATGGGCTCCAGCTGAGTCTGATGCGCGCTCGATTGACGGCCCACCGCACCGGCCCATGCCGGCGACCAACAAAGCAGCGAGGCGGCGAGTCCCGCCGGCGCGGCCACGGCGGCGAAGCGCGTGGGGCGCCGACCGGCAGCGGCGCTGAACAGGGACCGGCGACTCATTTGAGCTTCTTCACTCGTTCCGCCGGGCTGACCACGTCCGTCAGGCGGATGCCGAACTTCTCGTTGATCACCACCACTTCACCGTGGGCCACCAGGGTGCCGTTGACCAGCACGTCCATCGGTTCGCCCGCCAGCCGGTCCAGCTCCACCACCGATCCCTGGTTCAGCTGAAGAAGGTTCCTGATGCTGATGCGCGTACGGCCGATTTCCATGGCGAT
>DATFML010000393.1:0-2090 GCA_035266965.1 Gammaproteobacteria bacterium | reverse complement strand
CGGAGAATCCTGTCATGCCCATCGTCGTGCGGATACTGATCTATCTCGGGCTCGGGGGAGTCATCGCCAGCCTCGGCGCCGGCCTGGTCTTCCTCACCCGCGACGGTGGCCGCTCCCGGCGCACCGTCAAGGCGCTGTTCTGGCGCGTTGGCCTGGCGACGTCACTGTTCCTGCTGCTGATGCTCGGCATCGCGACCGGCGTCATCCACCCGCACGGGATCTACGGCGGTCACTGACCGGTCTCGCGGATCGGCGGCGCCACGCGTCGGCGCCGCCGCATCGCTGCGGGAAGGGCTACATGATATAGACGAATACGAACAGGCACAGCCAGACCACGTCCACGAAGTGCCAGTACCAGGACACCGCCTCGAACGCGAAGTGGTTGTCCGGCGTGAAGTGCCCGCGCGCGGCGCGCACGAGCATGGTGATCAGCATGATGGTCCCGAGCGTCACGTGCAGGCCGTGGAAGCCCGTCAGCATGAAGAACGTCGACCCGTAGATCCCGCTGTGCAGGGTCATGTTCAGGTGCGTGTAGGCATCGTGGTACTCGCGGCCCTGCAGGACCAGGAACGACAGCCCCAGCAGGACCGTCACGCCCAACCACGCGACCGTGCGGCCCCGTTTCGCGTCCTTGATGGCGTGATGGGCCACTGTGACCGTCCAGCTGCTGGTCAGCAGGATGGCGGTGTTGATCGCCGCCACCCCCCAGGCGGTCATGCCCTCGAATTCGCCGCCGATGTTGCCCGGGCCGTTGGTCGGCCAGCCCGCCGCGAAGTGCGGCCACAGGTAGGTATGCGTCAGCGTCGCGCCCCCGAGCGCGGGAACCGCGCCGCCGCGGGAATAGAACAGCGCCCCGAAGAAAGCGCCGAAGAACATGACCTCGGAGAAGATGAACCAGGTCATGCCCCAGCGGAAGGTCCTGTCGACCTGGGCGTTGTACAGGCCCGAGAGGTTTTCGGCGATGACCGTGCCGAACCACCCGAACAGCATGAAGATGATCACGGCACCGCCGGCGGCCATCAGCCAGGGACCGGCGCTGATCCCGTTGAGCAGGGTGCCGAAGCCGACCATGAACAGAAACAGGCCGATCGCGGCCGTAAAGGGCCAGCGGCTTCCGTGCGGGACGTAGTATCCTTCATTCTGCTTGGTGGTGGCTGCTGAAGCCATGTTCATCCCCTCGGTTTGCTGTCTCGACGGCTCCCGGCCGTGACCGGCAACCGCCTCCTCCCTGCCCGGGCTCCGGGCGCGGATTCACCCGGCGCGCCGCTTTGCATCAATCAGCGGGCCAGGTGCGCCCAGAAAAACGCCAGATACAGTCCCAGCGCGATGGCGGCGAGAATCAGCGCGGTGCGAACGCTTGCCGCCCGTGCGCGCCTGAGCCTCTCGTTTTCCCGTCTGTCGTCGTCGTCACTCATGTAATCCGCCGCCGGGCGCCGTACGCGGCGCCCGGCATGGTCAAAAGGGGCCCGCGTCAGCTCACCTCCGGCGGGGTCGTAAAGCTGTGGTACGGGGGTGGCGACGGCAGCTCCCATTCAAGCCCGTCGGCACCGTCCCACGTCTTGGCGGGGGCCCTGGCGCCACCTCGCACGCACTTGACCACGGTGTACAGGAAGATCAGCTGCGACAGGCCGAAGCCGAAGGCCCCGATGGTCGAGATCTCGTTGAACAGCGTGAACTGCACCGCGTAGTCCGGGATCCGGCGCGGCATCCCGGCCAGGCCCACGAAGTGCATCGGGAAGAACAACACGTTCACGAAGATCACCGACAGCCAGAAATGCCACTTGCCGAGGCGCTCGTCGTACATGTGACCGGTCCATTTCGGCAGCCAGAAGTAGACGCCGGCCAGGATCGCGAACGCAGATCCCGTGACGAGTACGTAGTGGAAGTGCGCCACCACGAAGTAGCTGTCCTGGTACTGGAAGTCTGCCGGGGTCACCGCCAGCATCAGTCCGGAGAAGCCGCCGATGGTGAACAGCACCACGAAGGCCACGGCGAACAGCATCGGCGTCTCGAAGCTGAGTGACCCGCGCCACATGGTGGCCACCCAGTTGAAGATCTTCACCCCGGTGGGCACCGCGATCAGCATGGTC
>DATFML010000392.1:0-3196 GCA_035266965.1 Gammaproteobacteria bacterium | reverse complement strand
TTCTGCTCGCGCCGTCGGTGCAACTGGTCGTGGCGGTGATCGGCACCGCGACGCTCCTGTACGCGGGCCTGGCCGCCCTGGCGCAGAGCGACATCAAGCGGGTCCTCGCGTATTCCACGATCAGCCAGATCGGCTACATGTTCCTGGCTCTGGGCGTCGGTGCCTGGGCGGTCGCCATTTTTCACCTGATGATCCATGCGTTCTTCAAGTCCCTGCTGTTCCTGGCCTCCGGGGTGGTCATCCACGCCCTGAACGATGAGCACGACATCTTCAAGATGGGCGGCCTGCGCCGGGAGTTGCCCAGCGCCTTCTGGCCCTTCCTTTTGGGCGGCATGGCCCTGTCCGCCGTGCCGTTCATCTCGGCGGGCTTCTACAGCAAGGACCTGATCATTCTCGATGCCTGGTCCTCGTCCGCAGGCAGTCCCTGGCTGTGGGCGGCCGCCTGGGTCGGGGCATTGATGACCAGCATGTATACCTTCCGGCTGATCTTCATCGCCTTCTTCGGCGAGGCCAAGACCCGGGTCCAGAAGCGCCCGCGGGCGCGGATGATGATTCCCCTGGTGATCCTGTCGGTGCTGTCGGTGATCGGCGGCTGTCTGGAGCTGCCCGCGTACATGGGTAACGCGCCCCTGTTCACGGATTTTCTGCATGTCTCTCTGCCGGCCGTGCACGCGCTGGCCGGTTCGCGTACCGAAATCATTCTGGAATGGCTGAGCGGTGTCGCCTCGCTGGGGGGCATTTATCTGGCCTACCTGCTGTTCCTGCGTTACCCGGAGTGGCTGCGGGGACTCGCCCGCCAGCCCTGGGGCGCGGCCCTGCATCGCTTCTGGTTCACCGACTGGGCCATGGACTGGTTGTATGACCGATTGCTGGTGCGCCCCTATCACTGGTTCGCCCGCGTCAACCACTCCGACGTGGTGGACGGGTTCTACCGCGGCCTGGCACTGCTCGCCGAAGCCGCCCACGGTGGCCTCAGCGACATCCAGAACGGCGTCATGCGCCGGTACGCCCTGAGCATGCTGGTGGGCTCGGTCATCGTCCTGTCCATTGCGGTGTTTCTATGATTCTCCTGTGGCTCGTTCTGGTGTTGTTGATCGGCGGCGTACTGGCCTGGCTGGCGGATTACTGGTACACGCCCCTTTGCAGATGGCTGTCGTTGGCCACCCTGGCTGTGGATCTGTGGCTGGCCCTGCGACTGTGGTCGATGAGCCCGAAAAACCTGGCCCTGGCCGGCAACGGTCCGTGGGTGGCCCGATTGGACTGGTCATGGATACCCTCCTTCGGCATCCACTTCCATCTGGCCGCCGACGGACTGAGCATCCTGATGGTCGTGCTCAGCGTGGTGCTGGGCCTGGCATCGGTGGTCGCGTCCTGGACGGAGATCAGGGAGCGGGTCGGCTTCTTCCACTTCAACCTGCTCTGGTCGTTGGCGGGCACCCTGGGGGTGTTCCTGGCCTTCGACATGTTCCTGTTCTTCTTTTTCTGGGAAGTGATGCTGGTCCCGATGTACTTTCTGATCGCGATCTGGGGAGACAGGCAGCGTATCAACGCGGCCGTCAAGTTCTTCCTGTTCACCCAGGGCAGCGGGCTGTTCATGCTGATCGCCCTGCTGGGTCTGGTGTTCGTTCATCACCAGGCCACCGGCGTGTACACCTTCGACTACTTCCAGCTGCTGGGCACCCACATGGCACCCCGGGTGGCCATGTGGCTCATGCTGGGGTTCTTCCTGGCATTTGCCGTCAAACTGCCCAGCATTCCTTTTCATACCTGGCTGCCGGATGCCTATACCTCGGCCCCCACCGGCGCCGTGGTCGTGCTCGCCGGTGCCATGGCAAAGACCGGAGCCTACGGTCTGATCCGGTTCGTGGTCCCCCTGTTTCCCGACGCGGCACACCGGTTCGCACCGGTGGCGATGGCCCTGGGCGTGGCCGGTATTCTGTACGGCGCCATGCTGGCGTTCGCCCAGAGCGACCTCAAACGGCTGGTGGCCTATTCCAGCATCAGCCATCTCGGCTTCATTCTGTTGGGTGTTTTCGCCTGGAACCTGCTGGCCCTGCAGGGCGCGATAATGCAGATGATCGCCCACGGTTTCACCGCCGGGGCGCTGTTCATCATGGTCGGCGCCATCGAGGAGCGCCTGCATACCCGCCAGATGAACCGCATGGGCGATCTGTGGACCCGGATGCCGCGCATGGGCGCCATCGGCCTGTTCTTCGCCCTCGCCTCCCTGGGGCTGCCGGGACTGGCCAACTTCGTGGGCGAATTTCTGGTCCTGTTGGGTGCCTACCGTGTGGATGTCACCCTGACGGTGTTCGCCGCGGCCGGCCTGGTGACCGCCACCGCCTACGCCCTGATCCTGGTGCAGAAGGTCTTTCACGGCCAGCCCGGAGAGCACTGGCAGGTGGCTGATTTCGGGCCCCGGCACATGACGGTGATGCTGACTATCATCGCCATCGTGGTCTGGCTGGGGGTCTACCCCGCGCCGGTGCTCGATACCGCCCGCGTCGCCATTGCGGGGCTCCGCCACCCGGTGGCCACCCTCTCCTCGACGGGGCACCCATCATGAGCGCGGCCGAGCTCACAGCCCTGCTGCCCATCATCATGCTGACGGCGTTCACGGTGGCCGTCATGCTGGCCATTGCCGTGCGCCGCAACCATTGGTTTACGGCGGCGCTCACCCTGACGGGACTGGCGGCCACCTTCGCCTCGCTGGCGGCGGCCGCCTCCGTGGCGCCCCGGGGCGTGACACCGCTGCTGGTGGTGGACGGCTATGCCCTGTTCTATTCGGCGCTCATCGTCGCGGCGGCGTTCGTGGTGACCGTGCTGCTGTACGGCTATCTGGAAGACAGCGCGGGCCAGCAGGAGGAAATGTACCTGCTGCTGCTCACCGCCACCCTGGGCGCGGTGGTACTGGCCTACAGCAGGCACTTCGCCAGCTTCTTCCTGGGCATGGAGCTGCTCAGCGTATCCCTGTTCGCCATGATCGGGTATCCCTTCGGCAAGAAGGCGCCCCTGGAAGCGGCGCTGAAGTACCTGGTACTGGCCGGGGTGGCGTCGGCGTTCCTGCTGTTCGGGATGGCGCTGGTGTACAACCAGCTCGGCACCCTCGCCTTCGCTCATCTGGGCACCCTGCTGCAGGGCGGGCGCCATGCCGGCAGTCCGTATCTGCTGGCCGGTGTGGCCCTGGTGGTGGTGG
>DATFML010000391.1:0-7683 GCA_035266965.1 Gammaproteobacteria bacterium | reverse complement strand
GCGGTCGCTGCTGGATGCCTGCGACGAGCGCCAGCGTTCCCTGGTCTGTGCATTGCTGAGCGGGCTGCGCCTGGAGGAGGCGGCCGCACTGCGCTGGACGGATGTGGACCTGCAACAGGGTTGGATGCAGGCCGGGGTGCGCCGCGTCGTTCTGCCCGCCGCCCTCAAATTGCTTTGGAAAAAGGCCTGTCCCCGGGAAGGTGCCGATACCAATGTGCCAATATGGAGTACGGCGGAAGGGCGGCCCCATACCGCGGCCCAGCTCGACGCACTGGTCAGGGCGGCAGCCGTGTACGCGGGTTTGAGCAGCCCGGAGGAAGTGGACGCCGAGGCCTTGCGCCATACTTACCTGGCGTACCTTTCCCGGCAGGGATTGGATGTGAAGGATCTGGTTCGGCTCGCCGGGACGCTGACGGACGAAGAATACTCCCTGTACAGTATGCTGAAACCGCCCGGGACGGTGCTGGCCAGGGAACAGGTGAACACGGTGTATCCGGTCCTGTAGGACGCAACCGCCGGCGCGGCCGGATCGATGCACGCGTGTGCGGAACAGTGAAGCCGCCAGAAGAGAAGGCGGCGCCGCAGCTATCTTAGTCGGAGCTCATCGGCGGGGCAGTATGCTCAAATCCATATTGACTCGCCGCAGGGATGCTTCGGCGCGGGCCCGCAGGGGGCAGTTGGGATACTTCTTCATCCACTTCAGCGTGTAGATAAACCCCTTCTTTGCATACCGCAGCAGTGTGCGTTTTTTGCCTGCCTTGCCGAAGGTGCGTTCTCCTCGATTCAGGAGGATGAGACTCGGGCAGTAGTGGTTCATGCCGGGACCACAGTTGTTGATGGAGTATTGAGGTCCTTTGAGATTAAGATACTGGCCCCAGCAGAACTTAGGCAGAAGCATGACTTCTGTTCTTGGGGCAATTCTGTCGGTTATTCCGTCTATTCCGGGGGCGGCGGCGTATGCAGCCTGGCCCCCAAGCAGTGTTGCCCAAATCAGTAGTAAGAAAATCGTTCTCGCCCACGCCATGCCTTGTCCCCCGACTTATCGCAAAAGCCCCCTGAAATGCCGCCGGCGTTGGCTGCTGGCAACGATCTCGGCGACATCCAATGGTAAGATACCAGCCTTCGCGAGTGGCTGCCAAGAAAGTCAGGGCCCGTCGCTCCGCCTTTCATTTTCTGTACCGGGGCACCCTCCTGGAAGCTAGCGCTTCAACGTCACGGGCATTTTGGGCGTCAGTCCTTTACGCTTTGCCAGGGCTTCGGCTTGCGCGTTGCTGAGGACATGCCCGCGAGTCAGGCCGAGGGGCTGCGCGCCGCTTCCGGTGTCGATGCTGACTTCGGCGCTGGTCTGCACGCGCAGGGGGTAGCGGGGGTTGGCGTCCACCACCAGGATACGGACCGGTACCCGCTGGGTGACCTTGACCCAGTTGCCGGTGGCGTTCTCCGGGGGCAGCAGCGAGAAGGCCGTGCCGCTGGCCGGGTTCACGCTTTCCACGATGCCGTGAAAGGTATGTCCCGGGTACATGTCGACTGACAGGTTGGCGACCTGCCCCGGCCGGACGCGGGTCAGATCGGTCTCCTTGTAGTTGGCGTCCACCCAGTACCGGTTGTTGCACACCAGGGCGAACTGGGAGGCACCCGCGGTGACCATGTCCCCCGGCTGCATCTTCACCCCCGACAGCTGGCCGGCACAGGCTGCGTGGATCCGCGTATGGGCCAGGTCGAGCTGCGCGTTCTTCAGCTGGGCGCGGGCCTGACGGATGCGCTGGTTCTGCTGCCCCGGGGTGCCCAGGGTCTTCTCGGCCTGGTTCTGCTTGGCCTTGGCCAGGGCCAGGTCGGCCCGGGCGCTGTCCAGGGCCGTGCGGGCGTCGTCCAGGGCCGATTGGGGCTGCAGGTGTCTCGCCGCCAGGCGTTTCATGCGCCGGTACTGGGTGCGGGCGTTGTGCAGTCTCGCCTGGCGGTCCTGCACCGTCGCCTTGGCCGCCTCCACGGCAGCCTCCTCGGCGGTGACCGTCTGCCGGGCCAGTGCCAGTTGCGCCTGCGCCTCCTGCACCCGGTACTGGAAGGGACGCGGATCCAGCTCGAACAGCAGCTGGCCGTTCTTGACCCGCGCCTGGTTGCTCACCGGCACCTTCAGGGCACGCCCCGTGACCTGGGCGCTGACGGTGACCACGTTGGCGGCCACATAGGCGTCGTCGGTGCTTGGATAGCGAACCGAGTGTCGATAGTAGACATAGCCGCCGGCGGCCACGGCCACCGCTGCGAGTCCTACCAGGCTCCATCGAACTGAGCGCTTCATACCTTCTCCTTCATACCTTGCGCCGCGCCGTTCCCGTGCGGGCGGCGTGGGTCACGATCCACGAAGGCCGCGGCGCCATCATTGGGCGCCTTCCGCGCCGCGGCGAATACGGAGCAGCACCTGCATGCACCGGCGCAACTCCTGATCGCTGAGGTCCCTGAGCAGGTCGCGGCGCAGCTCCGCCGCCACCGCTTCGATCTGGTCGATGGCGCGGTGGGCCTGGGTGGTCAGGTGGATGGTCTTGCTGCGCCGGTCCTGGTCGCTGGGACGGCGCTCCACCCAACCATCCTTGGCCATGCGGTCCAGCAGACCCACCAGCGTGGGACTCTCGATGCCCACCCGATGGGCGAGCTCCTTCTGGGTCAGTGGCCTGTCGGCGCGGGCCAGATGCAGCAGGACCAGCCAGCGGGCGCCGCTCAAACCGAGAGGCCGCAGACGACGGTCCAGGGCGTGGCGCCAGGCGCGGGCGGTCTCTCCCAGCAGCTGGCCGAAGCGTTCCACATCATTCATAGCGGTCGTTTCCGTTCGTTGGTCTCGCGGCCCCTGCCGGACAGGATGCAAGAAATGCTGCCGGCCGGCAGGCCATGGCGGGCGCTGTGTCCTGTCGGTCCATCAGCGGCCGGCTCCGCGCTTGATCAGAAACAGCAGGGGCAGACCGATGACCACGCTCCAGGCCATGACATAGAAGGCGTCCAGCAGCCCCATGAACTGCGCCTGATGACCCAGCAGCCGGCCCAGCAGGGCCGGTGCCAGCGGCGAGTGCTGGCCGAGGTGGAGCGAGTTCAGCAGTCCGCTGGTGGCGCCGGGGAAGGCGGTCACGTGACCGCCCAGCTGGTTCCAGGCTGTCTGGGTCTGGTTGGCCATCACGGCGCCGCCCACCGACACGCCCAGGGAACCCCCGATGGTGCGGGCGAGTTGGCGCACGCCGGCCGCTTCCGCCGCCTCCCCGGGCGCCAGGGTCGCAAACGACACCGTTGCCAGGGGCACGAACACCAGGCCCAGACCGAAGCCCTGGAACAGGATCGGCCAGATGATCCACCAGGGATCCACCTGGGGGCTGTAGTGGGCCGTCACCAGGGTGCCGAAGAACACGCAGATCAGGCCCACTACGATCAGCGGGCGGGCGCCGAAGCGGTTGACCAGGCGGCCCGCCAGGAACATGGAAAGCATGGATGCCAGCCCCCGCGGTGCCAACACCAGCCCGGTGGTGAACGCCGGATAGTTGAGCAGCGATTCCAGCATCATGGGTTGCAGTGCCAGCACCCCGAACATGCTGAACATGAAGATGGTCAGAATCAGCGTGGAGGCGGAAAAATTGCGGTCCCGGAACACGCTCAGACGGAACACCGCATTGTCCCCCATTTCGAAGTTGCGCAGGATCAGGCACACGAAGCCGAATACGCTCAGCGCCGTGGCTATCTGTATGGCGTGGGAGGAGAACCAGCCGTCCTGCTGGCCCCGGTCCAGTGCGAACTGCATGGCGGCCACCGCGATGGCCAGGAAGCCGAAGCCCAGCCAGTCGGTGCGCCGTTCCTTCTTCTCGGTGTCCGGCACGAACCACCAGGCGCCGGCCAGCGCCAGCAGGCCCACCGGTACGTTGATGAAGAAGGTCCAGCGCCAGTTCAGCACCTGGGTGAGATAGCCGCCCAGGGTCGGCCCCATGATGGGGCCCACCATGGCGCCGACCCCGAAGATGGCCATGGCGCGGCCCCGCTCCTCCCGGGGATAGGAGTTCACCAGAATGGCCTGGGCGGTGGGCACCAGGCCGGCACCGGCCACCCCTTGGGCCAGCCGGAACAGCACGATCTGGTCCAGGTTGGCGGCCAGCCCGCACAGCACCGAGGCCGCCACGAACCCCGTGATGCTGGCCAGCAGGTAGTTCTTCTGCCCGAACCGGTCGGTCATGAAGCCCGTCAGGGGCATGAAAATGCCCGACGAGATCAGATAGCTGGTCAGCACCCAGCCGATCTGCTCCGCGCTGGCCCCCAACTGGCCCTGCATGTGGGGCAGGGCGACGGTGACAATGGTGGTGTCCAGGACCTGCATGATCGCCGCCATCATGACGACGGCGGTGATCATGCTGCGCGCGCGTTTGTCTTGAACAACCATACTCAGAAAATGCCATTGTTCGGTTACGAGTAATTCGGCCCCTAATCAAATTTCCGACAGCCGGCCGGGGCGATGGTTCACCCTGAACCCCGTGAATGCGGGAAGTGCCGCCGGAGCGACAGGCCACGCCCCGGGCGGGGCGTGGCCGGATCGTCAGGACTGCGCGGGTCGGGTCAGGCCGGGTTGCCCGGAGGCCTTGAACAGCAGCCGGTCGACGCTCAGTCCGCCGCCGCCCCGGGCCGCGAAATCGCACAGCCCGCCGACGAAGGCCAGTTCGGCCAGGGCCAGGATCACGCCCATATGGTTTGCCGGCGGCAGCAGAAAGATCGCGATGGCGGCCAGCGAGTACAGCGCCAGAGCGGCCGCCACCAGGCGGGTCAGCAGGCCGAAGGCCAGGGCGAAGCCGCCGACCAACTCCAGGGCGATGACCGCCGGCAGCAGGACGCCGCTGATGCCGTGGCTGGCCATGAACCCCGCAGTCTGCGCATAGCTGCCGATCTTGGAGGCGCCCGCGTAGATGAAGATGATAGCCAGCAACACGCGGCCGAGTGCCGTTAGGACGTCATTGAAATTGGACTGCATCGCCATGCTCCTTTTATCAATTAGTTGATCGGACATGCCATGTCCTGCAGCCTGATTCCGGTTAGGCTGCCTGGCGGCTGAGGCGGGCCGTCCACTCAGTTCCACGCGCTCAGTGTCTTTTATCTCTGAGCCAGAAAGAACCAAGACTGAAGGAATTCAGTTTTCTCCCTCTGACAACAATAGATCTCGTACGGGGCTCCAGTTGGCTTGGCGCGTCCCGGCATGGTAGGTGAACGGGCGGCGTGCTGCTGGACGCCGGTTGGATCTGTGTCCGTCGCCTCTGCGCCGGCCGCGGACATTTTTTCTGTCGGATTTGGTTACAGTCGCTGGACTGCGGCGGGGGATGCGTAAGAACCGCCATTTTTTCAATGACATCAGAGCGAGTCCGTAGTGGGCGTCCGGAGTCTCTCGTTGCTGCTGCGGTCAATCCTTGTCGGCGTAGTTTACGAATTCCGACCGGCAGGTCGACGGCGAGTGACCGGCTTGTGCCTAACTGTCTGAAAGACTGGAGGACGCGGGAATCGGCATGGCTCTTGCTGCTTGGGGGCGTTCGAACTCACGGTTCCGAAGGTCATTCAACAAGAAGGCAAAGGAGAACACCATGGCCCGACCGGCGTCGTCCCGACCGTCCCCGTTTGTCACGCTTGCCGCGGCCGTCGCCCTCAGCGGCGCTCCCCTGTTCTGCGCCCATGCAATGACCATCCAGGCGACCTTTGGCAGCGCCATTACCGGTGCCAGCAATGCCACCCAGATCGAGAACACCATCAATTCGGCACTGGGTTTCTACGACAACACCATCACCAACAACATCAGAGTGAAGATCGCATTCGACGGCGGTCTGTCCGGGACCGACCTGGGTAAGAGTAACACCGGCGCATATTCTGTGTCTTACAGCGGCTATTACAATGACCTGAGCCAGAGCAGTACGAGCGCCACCGACGCGACCGCCCTGGCCAATCTCTCCAGCATCGACCCCTTCGGTAGCGGCGGAACGGTTGCGGTGAACCCCGCCAATGCATTAGCCCTGGGTATTGTCCCTCACATCAAGGGTTCGGCCGGCAGCGTCAACCTCAACCTCGACGCCTTGAACTTCCCGGGCAACTCCGGCAGCTATGACGCCACGACTGCCATTCAGCATGAAGTGGACGAGGTGCTGGGGCTGGGTTCGATCATGGCCCCCGGTGTCTCGACCCCCTCCGGAGTGGTACGGCCCGAAGACCTGTTCCGCTATGACGCCCACGGCAACCGATCCCTTACCAAGAGCAGCACGGCGTCGGCGTATTTTTCTTTGAACGGTACCACCGACCTGGCTCAGTTCAACCAGACGGGCACCGGTGACTACGGCGACTGGCTTACCAATTGCGGTGACCCCAGGGTGCAGGATGCAGGTGTTTGTGCGAACACACAGGTGTCTCTCAACCGCTCATCGGTAGAGGCCACGGCGCTGGATGCGATCGGTTACACCCTGACCCCCGTTCCGTTGCCGGCGTCCGGAGCATTGATGTTCTCCGGGTTGGTGGGGCTGCTGGGCTGGCGCGGCAGGCGCCGCCGCGCCGCCTAGCAGCGCGCCGCGGGCAGGCTGTGCGCGGCGGCTTCTCCCCCCGTCGCCGCAGCCTGCCGGGGGCCATCCGCGTCCTTCTCCTTTCCCCCGTTCCAGGTTCGTTACCGCAAATCCGCCGCCTTCTGCGTGGGCCCCGCCTAAACGTCTGATTCCCTGTTCCAGGTTCGGCCGCGCCGAACTCCCTTTGCTCTGCCGTCGGGTGCTATCACCGTCTGTTGATGTTTGCGGGTGGGGCGTCCCGGTTCCGTTGTGCAGATACCACATGCCCGTCGCGGTGGCGTTGCATCCCCGCCAATTGCAATAATCGGGGCAGAACCGAACAACCCCGCGGGCTTGCGGCCCGTCAGGGCAAAAGGAGCGAAGTTATGAGACGGAGCGTCTTTGCATGGTTGGTGCTTCTGCTGGTGGCGCCGGGAGTCCTCCGGGCAGCGGACAGCGCGCCCCAGCCTCAGCAGGCGGAGGCCATCATCAAGAACACCGCCCAGACGGTGCTCGCGTCCATCAATCAGGACAAACAGGCCTACCACCAGCATCCCCAGAAGCTCTACGAACTGGTGGACAAGCAGGTATTGCCCCATGTGGACGCCACCTACATGACCCGCCTCGCCCTTGGGCGTTACTGGCACCAGGCCAACGACCAGCAGCGCAAGGAGATCACCGAGTCCTTCACCAAGCTGCTGGTGCGCACCTATGCCGATACCCTGCTGCAGTACAGCACCGACCAGATTCAATGGGCGCCGGTCCGCGCCAACCCCAATGCTCAGGACGTGACGGTGCGTTCATCGGTAAACACCGGCTCCGGTTCGCCCGTGCCCATGCATTACCGCCTGCGAGTCAACGACGGGCAGTGGCAGGTCTACGACGTGACCGTGGGTGGCATCAGCCTGGTGACGACCTATCGCAGCTCGTTCGCAGATCTCATTCAGCAGCAGGGCATGGACGGTTTCATCAAGACCCTGCGCAAGAAGGTGGAGCAGGCCACCGCCAAGGGATCCTAGTGTAGTGCTGCATTCTGTTTGGAACTTAAGCGGCTGTTGGCGCGGATGACCTTCTGGAGGATGTCGCGAGCGCTCTTGGTCCAGATAAGAGGCTTGGGGTCGGTGTTGTGGTGAGCGATGTATTCGTCAATGGCGAC